>CANRHO010000079.1 GCA_947630435.1 uncultured Bacilli bacterium | reverse complement strand
AAGTTTTTACATTCTTCCATATTAGATAAATCAGCAACATGAATTTGTGGTTTTCCTAAACATAAGTTAGATACTTTTTTTAACTCTTTTTCATTTCTTGATACTAGTATAACGTCGTATCCCATCATACTTAATTTTATTGCTATTTCCTTACCAATTCCACTTGATGCACCAGTAATTAAAGCTTTCATTTATTATCACCAATTTGATTATACTACATTAAAAATAAATAATCAAAGAAAGCAATATTATTTTTATTGATTTTCTGATATAATTTATAAGAAAGGCTGATTACTATGAACCATGGAATGAAAAGAAGAGTTAAGGTAATAAAGAAAAAAAAGAAACTTATTTTAAAAAAATGGATTAGAATTACTCTTTTGATAATATTCATATTATTATTTATATTTTCATTTTTAAAAATATTATTATGGACACGTGATAGTAAAAATAGCAATAAAATTAAAAAAGAAATAACTAAGAATGTTAAAGTAACCGAAAAACAAGCTGATTCTAGCAACACTGAAATAGTAAATCCGCCAAGTAATAAAAATAATGATTATTATAAATATATACAAATGGATATGATAAGTGTTGACTTTAATGATTTATTACAGAAAAACAGCGACACAATAGGTTGGATAAAAGTCAATGGCACGAACATAAATTATCCCGTTGTTCAAACAAATAATAATGATTATTACTTAACACATGCTTATGATAAAAGTAAAAATAAAGCAGGATGGGTTTTTGCAGACTACAGAAATAATTTTAATAATCTTGATAAAAATACTATTATATATGCACATGGCAGGGTTGATGGAACAATGTTTGGCAGCTTAAAAAAAACATTAAATAATACATGGTATAAAAATAAAAATAATCACGTAGTGAAATTTTCAACTAAAAATGAAAATACTTTATGGCAAGTGTTTTCTGTTTACACGATTAAAGCAGAAAGTTATTACATTACCACTCAATTTAACAGTAGCGAATCATTTAACGAGTTTGTAAACACACTCAAAAAACGAAGTAAAATATTATTTGATACTGAAGTTTCTGGAAGTGATAAAATAATTACTCTTTCTACATGTAAAGATAGTAAAGGAAATAGAATAGTTATGCATGCAAAGCTAATAAAAATAGAAAACAAATAAAAAATACTTAAGTTAATTCTTAAGTATTTTTATTAATGATGTTTTATTAAACTTCTAGCAGTAATCAATGTTAAAGCTAAACCTGCAAAGGCCATTACAAAATACAATGCTGAACCATCAACCGTATTAGGATTTTTTTGGGCAGCTTGAGTAGTTGTAGCTACATCCTCTGCTTTAACCACAGAATATGTTCCATCATCATTTTTATGTAATTTATTACCATTAAGTGTACTTACTGTTACGCCATCTGGAATAGTAAAATTCTCAAGAAGAGTATTAACAGTTACTTTTGCACCACTTTTAGCGTATTGTACAATTGATGCCGGAGCAGTTATACTTCCATTAGCTTCAATTGTAGGTTCTTTAACCTCAGCAACATTATAGCCTCCGATTACAGGATTTGCAATACCAATTACCGGATCATCACTAATTATTACTGTTCCTTCATTAATTCTAATGGATAAAGTACCATTAGCACTGTCTGTAGAACTGATTCCTGCTGTTTTAATTGCACTTTTTGGACTAGTAATCGTACTTTTTTCTATACTTATAGAAGAAGCGTTATCTTCGTATACAAAAGCATATATAGCAGCAGATTCACTACTAGTACTTTCAATGATACTATTTTTTACAGTAGCAGTTCCATAGTTTTCAATAGCTACACTTCCAGAAGTTATTTCTGAATTATCAATATCAAGAGTAGAATTTTCTTCGTTTTTCACAGCAATAAAACCATCTGAATGTACTTTAGCATTTTCTATTTTTAAAGTACTAGCATTTCTTACACAAGAAGAGTTTGCTGCTGAACAAGTAATTAAACCAGTACCTTGATTATTTTTAGAATCAATAATTGTTAATTTACCACTAGTAACATTAATCGCGTATCCATTTTCTGGTCCAATTATTTTAAAACCAGCTAAATCAATAGTCAAATCAGTTTCACTTGATACATATGTGGTTGCTAAATCCACATCAGCTGTTAAAGTGATTTTATTTTCACCATCTTTTATAGGTAATGTTGTATCAGCACTAACTCCAGTAATAAAACAAAAAGCAGTTAATACGAATGTTAGTAAAAACAATACACCTTTCTTCATAAAAATCTTTTCTCCTTTCCTAATATTTGAAGCACTTTATCTTAATCTATACTTCCTAAGATTAGGATAACACACAAATTTTTCTTAATCAAGAATAATTTTAATAAGAATACCTATTTCTTATATTTTCGTAAAAAAACGTTAAGAACAAAAATAAGTTTTTTACATACTTATATTATTTATCTTTTTCTTTATTTTATAGTTATATTTTTATATAAATATACTTTATTTTAAAACTATATAAAAATTAACATTTAAAAAAAGTTAATACATTTTTGTATTAACTCACATTATTTAATCTACCAACTCTAAGACAACTACTAATGCGTCGTCGCCTTTTCTTTCTTGTAGTTTAAGTATTCTAGTATATCCACCATTTCGTTTCTCATAACGCTTTGCTAAAACATCAAATACCTTCTTAACAGCTTCTTCATCATTATGTAAAAACGCAAGTGCATTACG
>CANRHO010000078.1 GCA_947630435.1 uncultured Bacilli bacterium | reverse complement strand
GAAATAATGGGTGAACGTTTCGGTAGGTATTGTAAAACGATTATTTTGGACCGTGCTTTACCTGATGTAAGAGATGGATTAAAACCAGTTCAAAGAAGAATCTTATATGGTATGTACAAAAGTGGTAACACCTATGATAAAAAATATCGTAAAAGTGCTAAAGCAGTAGGAGAAATCATGGGTAATTATCACCCACATGGAGACTCATCAATATATGATGCAATGGTAAGAATGAGTCAAGATTGGAAAATGGAAACACCATATATAGACATGCATGGTAATAATGGATCCATGGATGGTGATGGAGCGGCTGCAATGCGTTATACCGAGGCAAGATTATCTAAAATAAGTAACGTACTTCTAGATGATATTACAAAAGATACCGTTGAGATGGCTCCTAATTACGATGATACTTTAAAAGAACCAGTTGTTTTACCAGCGGGTTTCCCAAATCTTTTGGTAAATGGTGCAACTGGTATATCTGCAGGTTATGCAACAAACATTCCCACCCATAATTTAGGTGAGGTAATTGATGCTACTATAAAAAGAATTGATTCACCTAATTGCAGATTAGATTCAATATTAGAAGTTATGCCTGGACCTGATTTTCCAACTGGTGGTGTAATAGAAGGTTCAAATGAGATTAAAAGTGCTTACGAAAATGGTAAAGGTAAAATAATCGTTAAATCAAAATATGAACTAGTAAAAGAAAAAGGTAAAACCAGTATAGTTATTACTGAAATACCATACGAAGTTAATAAAGCAAATCTTGTTAAAAAGATGAATGATATAAGAATAGATAAAAAAATAGATGGAATACAAGAAGTAAGAGATGAAACATCTCGTGGTGAACTTAGAATCGTAATTGATTTAAAAAAAGATGCAAATGAAAAGTTAATTACTAATTATTTACTTAAAAATACTGATATGCAAATTAATTATAGTTTTAACATGATTGCGATAGTAAACCGTAGGCCAAGACAAATTGGTGTATTAGGTATACTAGATGCTTTTATTAATCATAAAAAAGAAGTTGTAATAAGAAGAACTAAATTTGATCTAGTGCATGCTAAAGAAAGATTACACATATTAGAAGGTTTAGTTAAGGCTATAAGTATATTAGATGAAGTAATAAAAGTAATTAGGGCATCTAAAAATAAAGCTGATGCAATACAAAACTTAGTAAAAGAGTTTTCTTTTACCGAAAAACAAGCAACCGCAATCGTTATGTTACAATTATATCGTTTAACTAATACTGACATAAGTGAAGTTGAAGATGAAATAAGAAAATTACAAGAAGAGATAAAATATTTCGAACTTATTTTATCAGATGATGACGAACTTAAAAAAGTAATGAAAGAAGAACTAAGAAAAATAAAAAAAGAATTTGCTATTCCAAGAAAAACTAATATCAAAGATGAAATAACCGACATTAAAATAGATATGACTGCAATGATACCAAAAGAAGATGTTATTGTTGTTGTCTCAAGTGAGGGGTACGTAAAACGTGTATCTAAAAAGTCTTATTCTGCATCAGATGAAGATACGTTAGTAAAAGAAGACGATTACGTAATAGGATTGTTTGAACAAAATACACTTGACACATTACTTTTATTTACTAACAAAGGTAATTATTTATACATACCGGTTCATGACCTTCCTGAACTTAAGTGGAAAGAACTTGGTAAACACGTAAGTAACATAGTACCTATAATGCAAGATGAAAAAGTAATAAAAGCCATCCCTGTTTCAAAATTTGATAAACGTGAAATAATTACGTTTACAAAAAATGGAATGGTAAAAAAGTCATTGCTTGAAGATTTTAAAGTACAAAGATATTCTAAACCAATAACATATATTAAACTAAAAGAAGATGATGAAGTAGTAGATGTTACAAATGATATTTATAATGAAATATTTATCGCTACTAAAAAAGGTTACGGTTTATGGTATGATAGAAAAGAAATACCTACGATTGGTCTTAAAACCGCTGGAGTTAAGGCAATAAATCTTAAAGATGATAAAGTTGTTAATGGTTGTGTATTTGATGGTTTAAGTGAATATATTACCATAATTACTCATAAAGGCCTTGCTAAACGTATTAAATTATCAGAATTTGAAAAAACTTCACGAGCTAAAAGAGGATTATTACTTTTAAGAGAAGTAAAAAGTAATCCACAAGAAATAATAAAAGTTTTTATTGGTGATGCAAAACATAATATAATACTTAAGTCAAATAATAAAGAAAAAGAACTTAAGTTAACAGAAATACCTATCATGGATAGATATTCGGTTGGTAGTTCTATTTCAAAATCAAAAATAGATAGAGTATTCGAAATCGTTAATTTAACTAAGGATGATGTAAAATTAACTAATGGAATATCTAAACCAATCACTAAAGAAGAATCTAAATTAAAAAAAGAAGTATCATTAAAAGAAATAGATGATAAATTTATGACAATAGATGATTTTTTAGATAATTTTGATTAAAAGAAAATTATATTTTTAATAAAAAAGGTG
>CANRHO010000077.1 GCA_947630435.1 uncultured Bacilli bacterium | reverse complement strand
GAACCTAATGTTGTTACCCAAATTAAAACAACAGAAACAGACGGATATGATGCTATTCAATTAGGTTTTGAAACCAAAAGAGAAAAACTAAGTAACAAAGCAGAAAAAGGTCATGTACAAAAAGCTAATACTGCTCCTAAGCGCTTCTTAAAAGAGATCCGCGGGGTAGATGTTAGTAAATATCAATTAGGTCAAGAACTAACTGTGGAAGTTTTTGAAGAAGGAGAAATGGTTGATGTTAGTGGAATTTCCAAAGGTAAAGGATTCCAAGGCGTAATTAAACGTTACAATCAATCAAGAGGCCCAATGGGTCATGGATCTCAATATCATAGAGGTGTTGGTTCATTAGGAACAATGAGACCAATGCGTGTATTTAAAGGTAAGAAATTACCTGGACACATGGGACATGTTAGTGTAACTATGCAGAACTTAGAAGTTATTGCGGTTATTAAAGACGAGAACGTAATATTAATTAAGGGAAATGTTCCAGGTCCTAAAAAGTCTTTAGTTATCATCAAATCAGCTGTTAAAATGCCAAATCAAAAAAGAAACAAAGTTGACTTAGTTACGTATGTAACTGAAGAAGCTAAGGCAGAAGAAAACGCAGTAATTGATGATACAAATGCATCACAAGATACTACTGAATAATGAACTTTTAGAAACATAAAAACGATGTTATTTTGTGATGAAAGGAGGATTTGAAAATGCCAAAAACAGCACTTTTAAGTTTAAAAGGTGAAAAAATTAAAGACATTAAATTAGATGATAACGTTTGGGGAATTACTCCGAATGATCAAGTTGTTTATGAACACATAAATTTATTTATGGCTAATAAAAGACAAGGTACCCACTCCACTAAAACTCGTAGCGAGGTAGCAGGTGGTGGAAGAAAGCCATGGAGACAAAAAGAAACTGGTAATGCCCGTCAAGGATCTATCAGAGCTCCACACTTTGTTGGTGGTGGAATCGTATTTGGACCTAACTCAAATAGAAATTACACCAAAAAGATGAACAAGAAGGAACGTCGTTTAGCATTAAAGTCAGCTTTGACTTATAAAGCAAATGAAAAAAGTGTTATAGTTATAGAAAAATTTGACCAAGCAACTAATAAAACAAAGGATATGATTAAGACTTTAGAAGCGTTAAAAGCAACTGGTAAAACTTTAATAGTTACTACCGAATTAACTGAAAACTTAATCTTAGCAACCAGAAACATTGCAAACGTTAAATTGGTTTTAGCTAATGAATTAAACACATACGACGTTTTGTATTGTGAAAAAATGATAATTACCGAAGATGCGGTAAAATACGTTGAGGAGGTGCTTAAATAATGAAAGATGTAATTAAGGCACCAATTATTACTGAAAAATCAGCTAATATACAAGCTGATGGTAAAAAAGTTGTTTTGGAAGTTGCAAAAGATGCAAATAAAATTCAAATAAGACAAGCAGTTGAAAGTGCGTTTGGGGTTAAAGTTAAAAACGTTAACACAATAAACGTAAGACCAAAGAAAAAAAGAGTAGGGCGCTATACTGGAACTACTAAAGCATACAAAAAGGCAATTGTTACTTTAGCAGAAGGTAGCACTTTAGATTTAAGCTAATAAAGGAGGATTTTAAAAATGCCAGTTAAAAAATTAAAACCAACTACACCTTCTAGAAGGCAAATGAGTGTTTTGGTTAATGACGAAATAACTAAATCTACTCCTGAAAAAAGCTTAGTTGGTGAAAAAGGAAAAAAGAAAGGGCGTAATAGTTCAGGACGTATTACTGTAAGACACCGTGGCGGTGGTGCACAAAGAAAATATCGTGTAATTGATTTCAAAAGGAATAAGTTTGATATTACTGGTAAGGTTGCAGCAATTGAATACGATCCAAACAGAAGCGCTAATATTGCACTAATCTTTTATAAAGATGGTGAAAAGAAATATATTATTGCACCAAAGGGTTTGAAAGTTGGAGATATAATAGTTAGTGGCCAAAACGTAGATGTTAAAATTGGAAACTCAATGCCAATTATGAATATACCTGTTGGTACTGTTATTCATAACATAGAATTAAGACCAGGTAAAGGAGCTCAAATAGCTCGTAGTGCTGGGTCTAGTGCACAAATTTTAGGTCGTGAAGAAAAATATGTATTAGTAAGATTAAAAAGTGGTGAAACAAGAAAAATATTAGGAACTTGTATGGCTACAATAGGTGAAGTAGGTAACGAAGATTATTCTTTAGTAAATTTAGGTAAAGCAGGACGCACTCGTCACATGGGAATTCGCCCAACCGTACGTGGTTCTGTTATGAATCCTAATGATCACCCACATGGTGGTGGTGAAGGTAGAGCTCCAATTGGACGCAAACAACCGATGACACCTTGGGGTAAACCAGCTCTTGGTATGAAGACTCGTAATAACAAGAAAGCTTCTACTAAATTAATCGTAAGCCGTAAAAAATAATGGAAAGGAAGGAACGTAAATGGCAAGAAGTATAAAAAAGGGACCTTATGTATTTCCTAGATTACTTAAAAAGGTTCAAAAGTTGAATGAAGAAGGAAAAAAAGAAGTAATTAAAACTTGGTCACGCCGTTCAACAATATTTCCAGATTTTATAGGTCACACTTTTGCGGTTCATAACGGTAAAGATTTTATCCCGGTTTATGTAACTGAAGATATGGTTGGACACAAACTTGGTGAATTTTCACTAACGCGTAAATGTGGTGGACACGGCGAGAACAAAGATAAAAAGTAATAACTAGAAG
>CANRHO010000076.1 GCA_947630435.1 uncultured Bacilli bacterium | reverse complement strand
TTCATTTGAGGGCTTGCAAATATTTTAGCCTTATAGGCTTAGAGAATTCCACGTCTTTTAGGCGTGGTTTTTAATTGTTAAAAAGTATGTTAAAATAAATAATATGAAGGTGAATTGACATGAAAATAATAAGTGGTAAATACAAAGGAAGAATATTAAAAGGCTTTGATATAAAAGGTACAAGACCTACTATGGACAGAGTAAAAGAATCTGTTTTTGCAATGATTCAAGACCATGTTAAAGATTCAATCGTTTTAGATTTATATGCTGGAACTGGAAATCTTGCGATAGAAGCCATTTCTAATGGTGCTAGAAAAGCATACTTAGTAGATAATAATAAAATAGCAATAAACACCATAAAAGATAATATAAAAAATCTTGGTATTAATAATGCTAATATTATAGATAAAAACGCAATAGATGCATTAAAGAAATTTAAGAATGAAAATAAAACTTTTGACATTGTTTTTTTAGATCCTCCGTATAATACTGATGAAATAGATAAAACGTTATATTATATAAACGAAAACATTAATATTTTATCATCTAAAGCATTAATAATATGCGAAACACAAAAAAATATAGATTATACAAAATATCATAAGTTCAATATTTACAAGCAAAGAAACTATGGATGCAAAACCGTTACCATTTTAAAGCTTAGTAGTATAAAAGATTAAATAACGGAAATAATATTAACGTAAAAACATGTAAACTATTTTTATAAATAAAAAATATAAAAAAAAATAATTGACTAGATATGGTAAAAATGATAATATTTAAATGTAATAGTAGGAGGAATAAAAAGATGAAAAAATTAAATAAAAAGGGATTTACTTTAATAGAGTTACTTGCGGTTATCGTAGTGCTTGCAGTTATAATGGTTATTGCAACACAACAAATTAATAAAACGATTTCTAGAACAAGAGCTAATTCAATGATATCATCATTAAAAATGGCTGCAAACGGCGTAAAAACAAAGATAGCAGATGGTAGTATTACAGATTGCAATGGAGAAGGTGGAAAAGGCTCAGATGACTGTTTAGATGATGATATAGATTATAACAAAGATGAGTATACTATAAATGTAGCACCAGCTAGTACTGGTTGGACAATAACTTTAGCAGCTAAAGAAGGTAGTGAATTTGCAGCGGCAAATTTTTATAATGCAGGTTATAACGATACTCCTGAAAAAAGATCTAGTGAATTCAAAAAAATAAAAGTTGAAGTTGCTCAAGCTAATGGTAGTAAATATCCTAAAATATCATGCACTGTTGATAGTGAAGGAAATATGGAAAATGTGAAATAAAGAACGAAAGTTCTTTTTTTCTTTGCTTTAAATTATTATATTTAGTATAATAATTGTAGATGTAAGAGGTGGTATAATGTTATTGATAGGTTCTCATGTATCATTTAGAAGCAGTGATCAGTTAGTTGGCAGCGTAAAAGAAGCTATTTCATATGGTTCTAACTCGTTTATGTTTTATACGGGGGCTCCACAAAATACTAAAAGATGTAAGATCGATTACGATTTAACGGTAGAAGCAAGAAATATATTGTATGAAAATAATATAGAATTAAAAAACATAATAGTTCATGCTCCATATATTATTAATTTAGCTAATAATGAAAAAGAAGAAAATTATAGATTTGCAATTAATTTTTTAAAAGAGGAAATAAGAAGAGTGGAAATGTTTGGGGTGGAAAAGTTAGTTTTACATCCAGGAAGTTATGTTAATCTTGATTTAGATACGGGTATTAATAACGTTATTAATGCTTTGAATGAGGTTATAAATCCTAATCAAGATGTTAAAATATGCTTAGAAACGATGGCCGGAAAAGGAAGCGAAATATGTTTTAATATAAATCATATTAAACGAATAATTGATGGAGTTAAATATAATGATAAGATTATGGTATGTTTAGATACGTGCCATTTGAATGATGCTGGTTATAACATGGAAATGTTTGATGATTTTTTGAATGAGTTTGATAAGTTAATTGGAATAGATAAAATAGGTTGTGTTCATGTTAATGATTCTAAAAATCCAATTGGCTCTCATAAAGATAGACACGAAAACATTGGATATGGAACAATTGGTTTTGATAATTTGATAAACATAATATATAACGAAAGGCTTTGTAATGTGCCCAAAATACTTGAAACTCCTTATGTTAGTTTTAATGATAAAGAAAGAATTTTACCTCCTTATAAATTTGAAATAGATATGATAAAAGATAAAAAGTTTAATGATGATTTATATGAAGATATTAGAAACTACTACAAAAGATCAAAGTGAAAACTTTAATTTTTTAATTTTAAAAGAAGAAATATAGATTTATATATCTTATAATGGATAAAATTGAGTTATATCATGTATTATCATCATTAAAAGCTTTAGAAATAAAAACATTTGGTATAAGTAATAAGATATTTTAGTTAATATCAAAAATAAGATAAATTTTATATATGAATAATAATACTTAAATTAAATAATATTAAATGGAAAGTCATAGCTTGCATCAAAAATAAAAAAATAGTATAATTACTCATGCGGTGGTGATTATTCTGAAGATAGATTTGACCAAACTAATAAATAATAATTTATATAAAGTGCCTGTATATGGTGAGGTAGTAATACCAAAGGAATTACTTAATGGTACGGATATTAGAAGAATATCACCAGTTAAGGTAAATGGTTTTATATCTAATAATGAAAGAGAATATGAATTAGATATTAACGTAACCGGAACAATGATACTTCCTTGTGCAAGAACATTAAAAGACGTTGATTATCCATTTAATATTGATATTTGTGAAATAATTAATGAAAATTCATTAGAAATTAATCAAAATAGACTTGAAATTTTACCAATTATATGGCAATATATATTAGTGGATGTTCCTTTAAGAGTTCTTGCGCCTGACGCTAAAGAAGAGTCATTAGAAGGTGATGGCTGGCGTCTTATTACGGAAGACGAAGATAAGGAAGAAATTGATCCAAGACTTGCAAAGTTAAAAGATTATATAAAAGAGTAAGGAAGGAGTGAGAATATGTTAAAGTTGGATATCCAATTATTTGCAGTTCCATTCAGAAAGGTAAGTAAGACAAGAAAAAGAATGCGTCGTACTCACTATAAAATTGAAGCT
>CANRHO010000075.1 GCA_947630435.1 uncultured Bacilli bacterium | reverse complement strand
TACTTTATTTTATACCAAAAAAACAGAATTTCTTTTCCACAGTTTTCTGTTTTTTTATTTTTTACCTAAACTCAAAATTACTATTACTTGTTATCTATTCTACCCTTCTTATTGCATTTTTAATATTTTCTGGAACTGAATCTTGAAAAAACGAACCCTCATGATTATTAGTTTCTACATTATTATACCCTAATAAGATGCATAATGCTTCCAGTTGTCTTGCAAATGCTTCAATATTAAAATTAGGATCTTTAAAAATTTCGGTTTGAACATTAAAATCTTGTGATGCTATTTTATTATATAGTAATTTATAAACGGGATTTATTGATGTTGCCCTTATTTTATTTTCAGTATTCTTTACAAAATTAATATATTCTCTTATTTTTAATTGCTTAACTTTTTCTTCTGATTCTTTTACTTTTTTTATTAATGAAATAAACTCATTAT
Organism: uncultured Bacilli bacterium; assembly: GCA_947630435.1. Classification (GTDB taxonomy): domain Bacteria; phylum Bacillota_I; class Bacilli_A; order RF39; family UBA660; genus Aphodocola. Next base: position 2,788 of record CANRHO010000075.1, on the reverse strand, counting down.
TACACATTATAAGGTAATTATATCGTAAAGAAGTATCCATGTTTGATGATTCTTCATATTTTTTATTAATGAACGTTTCATAAAAAGATAATACAAACTCTTTTTGTTTTTTAGTACTCATGTTTTTATCTACATAATCATCCATTTTTTTCTTTATATCATTTAAAATCTTATTTTCCATACAAGAGTCACTACCTTTATAAAAATTTTAAAATTTATATTCTTCCTTAATTATTACACAGTTATAAATATACCAAATAAGCTAATATTTGTCAAAGTATAGATTTATTTGATATAATTATCTAGAGGTGTAAATATGAATAATGAACCTTTAGCTAATGCATTAAGACCAATGAAACTAAAAGATGTAATTGGTCAATCACATTTAATCGGAAAAGATAAAATACTAACTAATATAGTCAAAAACAAAAAGTTATTTTCAATGATTTTATATGGACCTCCAGGTATTGGAAAAACATCAATCGCAAATGCAATAACTGAAGAATTAGGAGTAAAACATAGATTTTTAAATGCCGTAGTTAATAATAAAAAAGATTTTGAAATTGTTTTTGAGGAAACTAAAATTTACGGTAATATAGTTTTAGTTGTAGATGAAATACATAGATTAAATAAAGATAAGCAAGATTTATTATTACCAATGCTTGAAAATGGTTTAATAACGTTAATTGGGCTTACTACCGCTAATCCATATCATAAAATTAATCCTGCAATAAGAAGCAGGTGCCAAATTTTTGAATTATATATATTAAGTAAAGAAGAAATTGAAAAAGGAATAAAAAAAGCTTGTAATAAATTAGAAGGAATTAACATAGATAATGATGCTATAAAACTTATATCAACTATGTCTAACGGTGATTTTAGATTTGCCCTTAATTTATTAGAAGTAGCCTATTATAGTACAAGCGATAAACATGTAAGTGTTGATGTAATAAAAAACATTAATAGCAAAGCATCGAATTCCATGGATGAAGATGAAACCGGGCACTATGATGTTTTATCTGCCTTTCAAAAATCAATAAGAGGATCAGATGTGAACGCAGCGCTACACTATCTTGCAAGATTGATTTCATCTGGAGATTTAGATAGCATATATAGAAGGATGAGCGTAATTGCATATGAAGACATTGGTCTTGCAAATCCAAGCATGGGACCTAAAGTAGATTCATGCGTTAATGCTTGTGAAAGACTAGGTCTTCCTGAAGCTAGAATACCCCTTAGCTGTATGGTAATAGATTTATGTCTTGCACCTAAATCAAATAGTGCGGTATGTGCTATTGATTTGGCAATTAAAGATATAGAAGACGGTAATATTGGTAAAGTCCCAAGTCATGTTAACGCTCAAGCATTCGGTTATTTATATCCGCACGATTATCCAAATAGTTATGTAATTCAACAATACCTTCCAGATAATCTAAAAAACAGAGTATATTATAAACCAAAAAATAATAAATATGAAAAGGTACTTGCCATGACCTTGGAAAATATCGAAAAAATTAAAAATAAGAAGCGATAATTCGTTTCTTATTTTTTAATTTTCATTTTCGTCACTACAATCATCATCTGATAAAGAACTATCTAATTCTCTGTCAATTATACTTTCTAAACTTTCATTATTTAAAACCTTTGTTTTTTCCATTTCTTCTTTTTCAGCATATGATAGAATTCTGGTTTCTTCTTCTTCGTCATTATCTATTGGAGTTATATCATATTCATAATTTGCATTTTGAAAATTGTCCTCTTCTTGACTAATTGAAGGCATTTCTTTCGTTTTTTCCGTTTTATATTCTTCAGTTTTAGTTTTTTTAATATTTTTGGTACTAATATCATTTGCTTTCTTCTTTTTATTTTTATTTATAAATAAGAAAATTATAATTGCAATTACAACTAGAAAAATAATTCCAACTATTATATACGGAACATAATTAGTTTTTATTTTTTCTATTATTATTCTATAAGTATCTGTTTTCCCACTTTCCGCAGTAACTAATATTTTAATTACGCTACCATCTTTTAAGTTTTCATTACCTTCTATTTCGTAATTGGCCTTAGAAGAAGTAGTTATAACATCAATATCTAATTCTGTATCTTCTTTATCTATCTTTAAATAAAACGTTTTAGAGCTTTATCAAAATCAAGTTTGTATCCCTTAATTTTAATTTTTTTAATATCTGTGTTTGAAGATTGTTCTTTATCCGCTCTTGTTATAATTACTTTATAAAATTTAGTTACACCGCTTTCAGAAGTTACACATATGGTATATTCATTATCACCAACAGATAGTTTTTTTGGACCATCTATCTCAATTTCTGAAGAATCATCTTCTGCAGTTGCTATTACATTTACTTTATTAATATCATTTTCTACATCAATAAAATATTTTGTGGTATTTTTAGAAAAGTCATCAATTTTTTTCCCATTTATGCTAATACTTGATAAATAATTATTATCAGATTTTGGTTTGATAGTAGTTGTAGTAGTTTTTTTGGTAGTTTTACTAATTATATTAATTTCTTGTTGTAATTCATCATATCCAATAATTCCATCTTCCGAACTAACATAAACATATGCTGTACCAACTTTTTTCGTAGTAAATGTTATTTTTCCTGAGCTTTGAAAAATCGCTTGAAAATCATTAAGTTGAGTATTTCCATTTCCACTTACAGATTCAATTTTCAAGTAATCTGAACTCGTTTCAATCATTTTAGTTTCTTTTCCAATAGTATACGTGCATGTAACTGTATTTTCAACCTCTACTGTCTTTGTACAC
>CANRHO010000074.1 GCA_947630435.1 uncultured Bacilli bacterium | reverse complement strand
GATATAATATCATCAGTTATGACTTTTATTGGAAATAAAATAGCAAGTAAGCCAAAGGATGATGATCATAATTTAGGCCATGGTAAAGCCGAATACATATATTCTATGTTAATTAGTATTGCTATGATATTAATGTCGCTTAAAATATTTAAGGATTCACTATTCTCCATATTAAATAATAATAAATATATTTTTTCATGGATGTTAATAATAGTTTGCGTAATAACTATTTTAGTAAAAATTTCTTTGTATGTTTATACCAATAAATTATCTAAAAAGTATGATAATTTACTTATAAAAGCAAATTCTAAAGATCATTTAATTGATTGCATAATAACTTTTTTTAACTTAATATCATGTTTACTATCCTTAAAAAATATATATTTTTTTGATGGTGTAGTTGGAATTGGAATATCTGTTTGGATGATTTATACATCCATTAAAATATTTAAAGAAAGTTATGACGTTTTAATGGATAAATCAATATCTAATGAGACTAAGCAAAAAGTATTGGATATTATAAGCGGAAATAAAGAAGTAAAAAGAGTAATTCATTTTAATTCTACTCCTGTCGGTTATAAGTATCAAATATCTTTTACTATTTATGTTGATGGGAATCTGTCTACATTTGAAAGTCATAACATCGCAAACAAATTAGAAAAGGAAATAGACAAAAAAATAGATGAGGTATATTTAACAGTTATTCATGTAAATCCCATAGAAGAAGATAACTAACTAATTTTTTAAATAGTTAGTTATTTTTTTGTGACCACTTGAAAAATATTAAAAATTAATATATAATTAAGTTTATAGAATAAGGAGGATAAGTATGAAAGATCTAGAAACTTTAAAGATAACAAATAGTGAAGGTAAAGAAATCGAAATAAAAGTTATAACTATTTTGAAAAATCCTGATAACACAAAGGCTTTTCTTATATATACATTTGATGATAAAGCTGAAAACGTTGATATTTATGCATCATTAATAAAAGAAGAAAATGATACCTATGTTCTAGATTCCATTACTGAAAAAGAAGACTGGGATATGGTCCAGAAAGCTATTAAAGAATTATCTGAGGAATAGGAGATTTAATTATGAATACAAAATCTATTGAAGAATTAGTAATAGAATATGAATCTGAAGAGAAAAAATTAAAATCATTAAGTAAACTAACACTTGACATAAATGAGAAGGTTTTTAATGGAAACATGGATCATGATATTCCTTACATGTTAGCATTTTATGAACATATTAAAAAAAATCATTCGGAACGTAAATATAAAGATAAATTATACTCTGATGTGATAAAAGAAAGCAATGCTAAATATGTTAACCAATATTACACATATGATAAGATAAAAAACGAATTTTCTCTTATAATTTCTGATCCTGATTTATTAGATGCTATATTTAACATGGCAGCTGACGAAGTATTAAAAAACTTTATTATTATAGCTGAAGAACGTTCTAATTCGCATGATATTGAAGTGATAAAAAATATTTGTAGCGCCGTTGGAAAAGATAAATTGATTTTGGATTATGAATTAGATAAAAACGTAAATGATAATGATATATCGGCTCCGGCTAAAAATATTATAGATAAAATTAATGAGTTTAATGATTTTGAACCTGTTAAAGCTGTTGAATATGAAGATAACGGAGAGTTACAAGAAAGATTTGATAAAAAAGTAAATAGCGCTTTAGAAAAAATAAACGAGAAGGTAAAAGAAGAAGGTTATACTGAAATAAAGCCTTTAGAACAATCTAATGTTTTGGCTTATGATTTGAATTATTTTGATTCAAAACCTCTTTCCAAGGAAGAAAGACAAAAAAGATATGACCAAATAAATTCTATGAGAGAAGAAGCAAAGAAAGAAAATTTAAATAACGATGAAAACACGGATTTTAAAGCAAAAGCCGAAGAGTTAACAGAAAAAGGTTATTCAATAACCGAAAAAGATTTAAAAAAAATATCTAGTAAAAATAAAATAGGGGTTGAAGAGATAGAAGCTGTTATTTTATCTTCCTCAAGTAAAATACAATCATTATCTCAGAAAAAATTTGGGAGAATATTAAGTAATTTATATTTAAAATTAAGAATTACTCACATAAAAAAAGAAAGTCAGAAAATAGCTAGTACTGAAAACGCTTTTTTGGATGTTGTAAAAAGAAAGCAGGCTTTAAAGTCTTCTGTTTCTGAGTCATTTGTTGATACTAAAAACAATGTAAAACAAGCAATAAAAAACGTGTTTAATTCAATCCATGAAAACACTAAAGCCATTTATAATTCTGCAAATAAAACATATCATAAAATAAAAGATGCGATGTCTTATGGACATGATAACGTTACATATTCTCCTCGTGATATTGATCAGTGGCATAAAGAAGAAGAAAAATTAAAGCAGCAGGGTGTTATTCCAGATGAACTTAGTCTAGAAGAAAATCCATCTCAAGAATTAGGTTATTTAAGCGAAGGACCTAGTAAGTGGATTTTTGGGTATTCACCTAAGTTTAAAAAAATGTCGGATGAATATAAAGATGATTATGAAGATGATCATCAAAGTAGAATGAAAGCATAGAAAAAGATATTTGTTTTATAATAATATTGGTGATTATTATGAAAAAATATCTTTTTTTATTATTTTTATTTATGCTTTATCTTATGTTATTTTTTTCTAATAATGATGTTGAACCTGCTTTATTATATGACAATAGAAATGATGAGAACGTATCAGGTGTTATCGCTAGGTTCGACAATGGTATAAATAGCAATGATTTAATTAATATATTAAATAAGTATGATAAAGAATATTTTATTTATAAAATAAATGTTAGTGGTGAAAATATAGATGTGAGTTGTACCATGATTAATGATTGTATTTCTCAAATATATGAACAAAATAGCAATTTGTTTAATACGCTTTATGTTACAAATGGTTTTAGTATAAAACGAGTATATTTTTTAGCTTATACATCTGAGGTTATGCCGTTTTTAAACGAAAATAACATAACGTTTGATTTAAAATAAAAGGTTAATTAGACTTAACTATTTTTAACTTCAATTAGAAAAGGAGCATTAATATTATCTGTGTTTCTATAAATTTTATAATGCAATTTATTTTTATTTAGGAATTTAATTAATTCTTCACCTTCTTTTTTGCCTTCTTTATGTGGGTAGCATGTAACTAATATTATCCCTTTACCATTTAGCAATAAAAGGCTTTTTTTAACTGCCTTAACAGTTGTTTTATAATTTGTTGTAATACTTTTATTACCATTTGGTAAATATCCT
>CANRHO010000073.1 GCA_947630435.1 uncultured Bacilli bacterium | reverse complement strand
CACCTTACTTTTTATCATTATTCCCTTGTTTATAATATCATATTCATTTTTCCATGGTCAAGATTTTATGTTTTTTTGTGCAAAAAAAGATCTTTTATCGATCTTTAATTTTTTTCCTTATTTTCTAAATCTACCAATTTTAATATATATCTATAAGTTTCATTTGGAGTTTTAACAATAAATATACTTTTTTGACCTTTATGTATTTCATTAAATATAATTGGTTTTTCAAGATTGTCTCTTACATCTAATAGTTCATTAAAACTATTTACATCAATTACGTCTTCATTTAAATCAACTATTTTACGAGAATTTACAATTACTCTATCATATTCTCTTAATATCTTAGATAGAGTTATATCATAAATACTTTTTTTAGCAGAGGTCTTTTTTATAAATAATAATAATCTAATAATAAATACAATTGAAATTATTAATGATAATAAACTTAATGCAAATGTTACTTTATTTGATATGTTAAAATCCTTATAAACTTTAACGTTATCACTATTGTTAACCTCATTATAATCCATTTTTATATTAATCATCTGCTCAGTTAACGGAATAGTTAATTTCATAGTATCGTTAGAATTTATATTTCTTATAATATTACCTTTTTCATCTTGTATTTCTATACATAAACTTAATACAAGATTACTATCGGCATTTATTGCATATGAACTTTTAAATGATTTAACAAGATCATTATATTTAGAATAATCTATTTTTACATTTTCATTAATATTAAATCCATTTGAATTATCTTTACCAATAACCTTTGGTTCTGTTAATTTATCGGTCTTAGAATATATAATCTTTGACTCATCTTGTGTATCTGTAACTAATATATCTGATTTTATATAATAAGTATATGTATAATTAATATTTTGATTAATACTAAAATTATAATTAAAATCCACATCTACATTATCAATTAAATTAGCGATATATTGCATATTTTTTTTCAAATAAGGTTCATTATAGTAATCGTTTTCTTTTAAATAAACTTTATAGTCTAAATTACTAGTTTGTTTATAAATAACATTACTTCTAGCTTTTATAGTTATACTACATACTAAAAGTATTACCGCTAACAAGATAAATAAGATTATTCCAAAAACATTAATCAATAATCTTTGATTGTATCCTAAATATACTTTTTTATTTGTATTTTTGTTTTCATAATTAATTTCTGAATTTGTATTTTTACTATCACTTACTTCTTCTATAACCGGAATCGAAATTTCATCTGAAGAGTCTTTTAATTTGTTTTTTAAAATGGTATTATCCTTATTATTTTTACCTTTATTTTTACTATTATTTAATACAATTTCTTTATCCATTATCTCATCAATTGCTTCACTTACTTTTTTAGCGTTCTTAACTTTTTTATTCATAATACCTCCACCTATCTATTCAATAATTCATTTAATGCAACCGTTGGCATTCCAATATATCTTATCTTAATACTAACGGTTCCTATTACCTCAGATTCTTTTATAACCCAGGAATCTTTAGTATTATTATTATCTCCTTTTGTAATAAAATTCTTTTTTCCATTTATATTTAATATTTTAACCACTCTATGAACAATTATTTTATCATCATGACTATGAACTAAAACTTGTCCTTTTTTAATTTGTTTAATTTCAGATTTTTTTAATTTCTTTACTATTACTACGTCACCTTTTTTAATATTAGGATCCATAGAACTAGAACCTATTGTTAAAGCTTGATACCTAAATAACCCACTAGTAAGCATTACCACTATAAATAATACAAAAGTAATAACTGAATAAAGTATCATTTTATTAGTATTATATTTTGAGCTTTTTATTTTTCTTAAATCATAATAACTAAACATATTATTTAACCTAGCCATTATTATAATTGGCAATATTGTTTTTACAACAACGTTTATATATTCTCCAAAGTCTGGAAATATAGGTAATAAATACGTACTTAAATCAGTAAGTAGTCTATATAATATAGCATTTTTATATCCAACTTTATTAGTTATGTATATTAGAAAAATATTTTTAGTAATACTAGGAAATACCACAAGACAAATCATCTTTGTCAACCCTAAGTAGGTTGCAACATTATAAACATGAACCATTAAATTAACATCTATTAAAATAAATATTATGTATCCAATAATTGAACACAGCAAATTACCTTTTGACTTAGAAAATAATTCATATCTTAATAATTCACTAATTATTATGAGCAAAATTACCGGAAACGTATTTTTAATAATGTTTATTAAGGATAAACTATAACTATTTCTTACAAACCCAGTAAACAGACCTAGAAAATATGTTACAAAATAATAAATCAAAAGACAAATTAGTATATTTAATAAAACGTCTTTTTTATATCTAAAATTATCTTTTTCAAACCCAAAAAAAGCTATCAATGCTGTAAGAAATAATAATAATCCTCCAGTTATTTCATATGCGTTTGCTACTTTAAATAAGAAGCTGTTAAGTAACAAAGAAAACAATAAAATTATCTCTATAATAAGTATTTTACTATATCCTTTTTTCATGTTATCACCACTTTTTATTACTTTTATATTTATACAATTCAAAGAAGAGTATATACCCTTCTTTTTTAACTTTGTTCATATAAAATTACTATATTTAAATTGTCAATTATGGTTGCTTTTGATGGTAGTTCAGTTGCATCTTCATTATACGAAACTTTTAATATCATAGTTGTAATATCACCAGCTTTTAACTCGTCTGCAACTTTAACCGGTTTACCACTATCTTTATAAATTAATTCATAATTAATGTTATTACAGAATTCATCAATACCATTACATATTGAATTTTGTTTCGTAAAAGAACTTATTTTGGCATCTAAATCTCCATTATTTTTAACATCAAATTCATAAGATACTGAATCCTTAGGTTTAACTAATCTAAAGCTAAAACCTGTAATATTAGTAGTGTTCAAAGAAATTTTAGGAGATTTTTCAATCTTAGCATCACCAGTCGTTTTGCCATTTTTTAAATTTTCAAAATGAATATCCCAATATTTATTATCATTTGACCCCATTGGTAATTTGTTAATTTTAACCATTGTTGTAATAGTCATAAAAGCAATTGTTAAACCAACAATAGAAATAAATAAAGAAATGAAAGACAAAATCCTTATTTTTTTATCACCTATCATTTCTGCCTCCCAATACTACCATAAACATATAATAACATTTCATAGCATCTTAGTCAAGATTTATTTTATTTGAGTTTAGGTATTTTACTGATTTAATATGTTATTTTTGATTAGTTTTAA
>CANRHO010000072.1 GCA_947630435.1 uncultured Bacilli bacterium | reverse complement strand
AGCAAGTTCACTTTTAATGAAACCCTTTGCGGCATTTAAATCATTAATGCACTTATTCTTCTTATTTTTGTTAAACACCGTACAATAAACTTGTGCCAAAGATAAATCGGTATCTACTTTACAAGCGGTTATCGTAACGAATTTAATATCTTCATCATATACCTCATTTTGTAAAATATCACTTATTTCTTTTACAAGTAAATTAGCTATTCTTTCTGTTTTTACACTCATAGCTTACCTCTTTATCTCAATAAGCTCATACGCTTCAATAATATCTTTTTCTTTAATATCACCATAGTTTTCCAAAGTAATACCACATTCAAAACCAGCTTTTACTTCTTTAGCTTGATCTTTTTCTCTTTGAATTGTATTTATAGCTCCGTCATACACGACTACTCCATCCCTTACAACACGAGCTTTTGAATTGATTTTAATTACTCCATCGAGTACATAGCATCCCGCTATATTACCAATTTTTGAAAATTTATATATTTTTCTTATTTCGGCTGAACCAAGAACTTTCTCTTCATACTCAGGATCTAACATACCTTTCATAGCTGCTTCCATTTCTTCTACAACTTTATATATAATGTTATGAAGTCTTACATCAACTCCATATTCTTTGGCAATATCTAAAATTTTACCAGTAGGTCTTACATTAAATCCTATTATTATCGCACTTGATGCGTTTGCAAGCACTATATCACTTTCCGTAATTGTTCCAACACCACTTCTTATAACGTTTAACTTACATCCTTCTACATCAATTTTAGATAAAGTATTTTTAACTGCTTCTTCACTGCCTTTTACATCCGCTTTTAAAATTATGTTAATTTCTTTTAAACCTTCGGAAATTTTTCCAAATAAATCATCCAAACTTAAAGCACTTGATAATTTATTAGATTTAAGCTTAGCAACTTCACTTCTTTGTTGAGCAACATTATGAGCTTGTTTTTCAGATTCGAAAGCCATGAATTTATCACCAGCGGTTGGAACTCCTGAGATACCAGTTACCGAAGCTGGTGTTGATGGAAGTGCTTCAACTATTTCTTCACCCAAATCGTTTTTAAGAGTCCTTATCTTACCAAAGTATTCTCCAATAACCACTGGATCCCCTAATCTTAACGTGCCATTTTGAACAAGTACAGTAATTATAGAACCAACGTTTTTATCTAGCTTTGATTCTATTACAGTACCCATGGCATAACGTTTAGGATTAGCCTTTAATTCTTGCATTTCCGCAACTAATAATAAATTTTCTAATAATTTATCTATTCCTTCGTGAGTTTTAGCAGAAATAGGAACAAATAACGTATCTCCTCCCCATTTTTCAGCGGTAAGGCCATGTTCGCTCATTTGTCTCATTACCTTATCTATGTCTGCTCCTGGTTTATCAATCTTGTTTACCGCCACAATGATTGGTACATTCGCTGCTTTAGCATGATCTATTGCTTCAATGGTTTGAGGCATAACTCCATCATCCGCTGCAACTATTATTATAACAATATCAGTTATCGATGCTCCACGTGCCCTCATTTCTGTAAAGGCTGCATGACCCGGAGTATCTATAAAAGTAATTTTTTTATCTTTGTATTTTACTTGATAAGCTCCTATATGTTGAGTTATCCCACCAAATTCACCAAGTACAACATTACTTTTTCTTATAGCATCTAATAAAGACGTTTTACCATGATCAACATGACCCATGATAGTTACAACCGGAGGTCTTGGTTCCAGATTTTTTGGATCATCATTAATTTCATACATTTCAAAATTAGAAATATCTTGAGTTTCTTCTTTTTTTAACTCTTTATTATATTCTAGTGCCAAAACAGATGCATCATCGAAACTTAAATTAGCATTTTGATTTGTCATTACTCCAAGGCTCATTAGTTTTTTTATTATTTCTGTTACCGGAACTGAAATAATATCAGCAAAATCCTTAACTGTAGTACCAGCTTTATATAGTATAACATTTTCATCATTTTCCGTTTCGTTAGAAACTAATTTTTCTTTATTTTTATACATCGCCTTTTTAGCTTCTTTAATGTCTTTTTGCTTATTTTTATTTTTCTTTTTCTTAACAACAGGCTCACTATTATAGACGGTATCTTTTTTATCAATTAAGGTATCTAAAACTTCGTCATAATAATCATCTTCTTCAATTTTTTTAATTATTTCTTCATCCTGCTCAATTACATCACCATTAGACTCATCACTTTCGTTTTCAAAAGCGTTATCTAATTCTACGATTGCATTATCATCTAACATATCATCTTCACTTGATACATTTATTCCTAGTTTCTTACACATATCCAGAATTTGTTCAATATCCTTATTCATGTCAGCTGCATATTCTAAAACACTCATCATAAGACTATAACGCCCCTTTCTTTATTTTTTATTTATATTTTTTTCTAACTCCCTATATATTTCTTCTGGCACTAAGACTTCTAAGTGCTTTTCTAAGGCTTTATTTTTTCTAGCCATATCTATTACTTCCTTAGATTTTTTTAAGTACGCTCCCCTACCATTAGCTTTTCCGGTTACATCAACGGATACGTTTCCTAAATTATCCCTTACCACTCTAATAAGTTCCTTTTTAGGATATTTTTCTTTAGTAATAACGCACGTACGCATAGGTATCTTTTTTTGTTTCATATATCTTTCACCTCATCTTAAGATAAAGCATCAGTAAGGTCAATTTTTTCTTCTTTGACTTGCTCATTGGTTTTAACATCAATTCTATAATGGGTTAACCTAGCTGCCAAACGAACGTTTTGACCTTTCTTACCAATTGCTAATGATAAATTATCACCTTCAGCAATTGCTAAAGCTTCTTTTTTCTTTTGATCTAATATATATACTTTTACATCTTTTGCTGGAGAAAGTGCGTTTTTAATAAACGTAATAGGATCTTTATCATATTTTACAACATCTATTTTTTCTCCACCTAACTCACTTGTAATACGATTAATTCTTGAACCTTTTTCACCTATACATGCTCCGATTGCATCAACTTTTTCATCTTCAGAATAAACCGCAATTTTACTTCTTGAACCAGCATCTCTTGCAACACTATATAAAATTACAGTACCATCATTTAGCTCTGGTATTTCATTTTCAAGTAACCTTTTAACAAATCCATAATGACTCCTCGACAAAAGAATAAGTGGACTTTTTCCTGTGTCATCAATTTTAGTAACATATACTTTAATTGATGCTCCCATAGTTAATTTTTCATCTTTTATTAATTCGCTTTTAGGTAAAATCCCATGCATTCTTCCTAAATCAACATAGTAATTATGAGCGTCTTCCCTTGACAAAGTACCAACAAGAAGTTCGCCTT
>CANRHO010000071.1 GCA_947630435.1 uncultured Bacilli bacterium | reverse complement strand
GCATTATCAGGATATCTAGAACCTAATTCATAAACCCTTTTATATTCACTAGTCATATCAACGATAAATTTCATTATATTTTCAATGACATAACTTGAATAGGCAAGTTTAACGTTCATTTGTTTTTCTATTTTAGGATATGAACCCATAAGAATTTTAACGGTTACCTCGGCGTTAGGTTCTTCAACGTCAATTTTTTCAAAACGTCTTAAAAACGCTCTATCTCTTATTAAGTATTGATTATATTCATCAAGGGTTGTTGCACCAATTACTTTAACATCACCTCTTGATAAAGCTGGTTTCATTGCGTTTACAAAGTCTATTCCGCTATTTCTAGATTCAATTACCAAAGTATGTATTTCATCAATAAATAGTATTATGTTTGATGCGTTTTCCACCTCTTTTAATAAAGTATTAATCTTTAATTCTTCAATTCCGTTTTCGTTAACGTATTTTCCAAGCATAGAAGATGTGTTAATTTTTATAATGTCATATCCTTTGATAGCGTTAGGAACATCATTATTTTGAATCTTATACGCAATTCCCTCAACGATAGCGGTTTTACCCACACCAGCTTTACCAACTAATATTGCGGATTTATCAGGAGTTAGTAAAGTAAGAATGGTTTTTTCTATTTCATCATCTCTTGCAATTGCTGGGTTGGTAATATACGTTTTAGTACTTAGGTTTTCACCGTAATATTCTAAAACACTTTTGTTTGGTTTTTCTTTTATTTTTTCTTTTTTATTTTCGTAATTATCTTCTAAATTTAAGGTTTCATCTTCTATGATATCAAATATTTCGTCCAAAGTATTCGCCTTCTTTCATGTGAATCGTATATGTTTATTATATCAAAAAAAGTATACTTTTACTAATATATAAATAAAAAAAATATTATTTATGTATTTTATTTACTAACTTATTTATTTTTGATATATTAATTACTGCAAGGGAGACTTTAATATGCAACAGTATTTTGCTAAAAATAAGAATTTAGAATTAGAAGATAGTGATTATAATCATATAAAAAAGGTCATGAGAATGAAAAAAGGTGACACGATAAAGGTTGTTTATGATAAAGTTATTTATAAATGCAAGCTAACATCTGTCTTAGATAAGGTAACCTTTGATGTTATGGAAAAAGAAAAAACAAATGATGAAGAAGTTAACGTAACGATAGCATTCGCCTTGATAAAAGAACAAAAATTAAATTATTTATTACAAAAAACAACTGAGTTGGGCGCTAATTGTTTAATACCAATAGTAACAAAAAGATCAGTTGTTAAAATTGATAAAAATAAAGAGGGTGCTAAATTACAAAGATGGCAAAAGATATGTAAAGAAGCATCCGAACAGTCTTTTAGTTCTTACGTACCTATAGTTAATTCTATTTGTGATTTAAATGGCTTAGTAGACGATAAATATGATTTAAAATTATTATGTTCGTTAAATAAAAATACAAAAAATATAAAAAAAGTGCTTCAAAAAAATAATAAGTGTGTTAAAATATTACTAGTTGTTGGTCCTGAGGGTGGTTTTGATCCAAGGGAAGAAGAGTTTTTAATAAAAAATGGTTTTGTTAGTGTATCATTAGGTGATAAGGTTTTAAGAGCAGAAACAGCCCCTGTTGTTGCACTTAGTATGATTAATTATGAATTTATGAGGTGAGTAGTATGAAAAACTTATTTGCGGCAGCGTCTTATTCGTTTAATAATTTTTATAATAATTTAAACACGCAAGGGCAAATAATTTTTTCTACTATAATGATTCTTATATTTATATTGTGTATTTTACTTTTTTTAGCGTATCTAATCCAGGGACTTCAAGCAAAGATAAAACTAAAAAAAATAAAAAAAGAAACTAAAAAAAACGTAAATCAAACTGATTTTCAAAATGAAAAAAAGGTATTAAAAGAAAACGATGAATCATCTTTTGAAAAAGAAAAAACGAGCGTGGAAGATATTGCAAATGCTATATCAGATGCTTTGAAAAATGATTCTCCAATAACCCTTACTAATTTTGAGGAAGATCAAGAAAAAACAGCGATAATATCAATTGATGAATTAATGGCAAAAGCAAAAGAGTTAGAACTTATAGAAGATGAAGAACAAACAGGAATAAACTATTTAGAAAAATATAATTTAGAACCTGCAGAAGTAAACGTTGAAAAACAAGACATAATTGATGCTAATCAAAATAAAGAAGTTAAAGCTTTTAAGGTTTCTCAAGTTATTTCACCAATATATGGTGTTAAAAAAGAAGTAATTAATGGTAATGATCATAAAGCTTAATAATAAGCTTTTTCTTTTTAGAGGTGATTTAAATGAAAGTAGCTATATATACGTTAGGATGCAAGGTTAATACTTATGAAAGTGAGTACGTTGCAAAAGAATTTTTAAAGCGAGGATATGAACTTACTAATTTTAAAGATGATAATGCGGACGTATATTTAATAAATACTTGTACGGTTACAAATACTAGTGATCAAAAATCTAGAAAAATGATAAGACGAGCTAAGGGTAAAAATCCTAATGCTGTTGTAGCAGCGATGGGATGTTTTACCCAAATTAAAGAAAATGATAAAGACATAATGGATTTTGTTGACGTGGTAATTGGTAACACAGAAAAAAGCAAAATCGTTGATCTAATTGAGGATTATATAAAAAATAAAAATAAAATCATAAATATTAAAAACGTTATGAATACTTCCTTTGACGATATGGAAATTAGTAATTTTAACACCAGAACAAGGGCACTTGTAAAAATACAAGATGGATGTGAAAACTTTTGCTCATACTGTATAATCCCGTACGTTAGGGGAAAAGTAAGAAGCAAGGATCCTAATAAAGTAATAGAAGAAGTAAAAATATTAGTTAAAAATGGATATAAAGAAATCGTTTTAACTGGTATTCATACGGGACATTATGGATCAGATTTAGAAAACTATGATTTTAGTGATTTATTAGTTGAACTAGAAAAGATAAAGGGTTTAAAAAGAATAAGAATTTCTTCAATAGAAATAACGGAGTTAAATGATAAATTTTTAAAAACCCTTAAAGAATCTAAAAAAATAGTTAATCACTTACATATTCCGCTTCAAGCAGGATGCAATCGCATTTTAAAACTAATGAATAGAAAGTATGATAAAGAGTATTACTTAGATAAAATCAAAAAAATAAGAAAAATAAGACCTGATATTGCCATTACAACTGACGTAATAGTTGGTTTTCCAAATGAAACCGATGACGATTTTAAAGATACGATAAACTTCGTTAAAAAGATAAATTTTGCAGGTGGACATGTGTTTCCTTTTTCTAAAAGAAATGGTACTTTAGCAGCTAAAATGAAGGGCCAATTATCAAACGATGAAAAACACTTAAGATGTAAAAAATTAATAAAAATATTTGATGAACTAGAGGATAATTATTATGAAAATCACATTAATAAAACAGTATATGTAATACCAGAAACATATAATGATGGTTATTTAACTGGTCATACTGATAATTATTTAAAAATATTATTTAATGGGTGTAAAGAGTTAATTGGAAAAGAAGTAAAAGTAAAATTAACAAAATACGAAGATAAAATATTAAAAGGAACATTAATAAGTAAGTAATTATTAATGTTTTTTTATATAGATATATTATTTTTATTGCAATAATAAAAATAATATGTATAATATATGCATATATGGAGGATATTTTATGAATATAGA
>CANRHO010000070.1 GCA_947630435.1 uncultured Bacilli bacterium | reverse complement strand
GGTCATTTAAGATATTTTCTTATGAATGCTGCAGACTATGTTTTTATGCATGAACCTATATTCACAGAATTCTATTATAAAAAACGTTCTGAAGGTAAACCTCATAGAGTTGCTTTGACACATGTTGCTAAAAAGCTTATCAGAATTATTTATAAATTAGAATCTGAAAATATCACTTTTAAATCAAATATAAATTAATTGGTGTTTAATTTATATCATATGTACCACTACAAAAAGTTTTAAAGATTACTATTTTTAAAATCTTTTTGGCGTGGAGCAAAAATCTTTTTTAGATTTTTGAAGAAAATGACTTGACTTATTATAGTTAGTCATCTCCTTTTATACAAAAAGGCACCCAAAAAAGAGTGCCTACTTTTATTATATAATTACTTTCTTAATCCTAAGCTCTTAATCAATTCACGATATCTATTAACATCCGTTTTCTTTAAATATGATAGTAAATTACGTCTTTTACCTACTTTCATTAATAGTCCTCTTTTAGAATGAAAATCATGAATATTTTCCTTTAAGTGAGCTGTTAAAACGTTAATTTCTTCCGTTAATACGGCGATTTGAACCTCGGCAGATCCAGTATCTCCTTCATGAGTTGCATACTTCTTAATAATTTTTTGTTTAACTTCCTTTTTTAACATTTTTATTCTCCTTCCTTTTTTAATACACCTTGCTCTAAGTATGTGGTTAGGAGTACTTCCAACACCTGAGAACAGGTAACACTAATAATATACATTAATTTATAAAATTATGCAATATTTTTTATTACATATGTAAATTTTTATTATCTAATTCATCATCAACAAATTTTATTTCTAAACCTTTTTCTGTTTCGTTTGCTATTATTTTTTCTTTTGGATTTACGTTTTTTACAGGTATTTTTGTATTACTAATTATTTTTCCATCAGCAGTAAAAAAACCTAATTCAATTTTTTTATCATCTTTCATTAGTTTCCCTCCTCTTAATGATATTTATATAAACATTTTATATGGTTTTAGTTTTCTATTATCTTTATCATATACTTTGTATATCGCTATTATTTCGTTATTATACATAAAATATACCATATTTTTCCCATAGATATTATCAACTAAACTACCATGTTTAATTTTATTGAATAAACTTTGATCTATTATAACAATTTTTTCGTTTTGCAGAACATCTGTTATCGTTAAAAGTTTATATTCTCCATTTATTATATCATAAACTGAATATGAATCTTCTATATTAAACTTGCCTTGTCTAGTTCTTTTAAGATCACTCATAACCCCTATTATTCCTAGTTTATCATTTATGTCTTTAATTAAACTTCTAATATACGTTCCTTTAGATACAGATACTTTAAATTTATATGAATTATTTCTAAATTCTAATAATTCAATATTTTTAATTATAACTTTTCTTTTTGGTAATTTAACGCTTTTACCACTTCTTGCGTATTCATATAATTTTTTACCTTTAATTTTTATTGCACTATAAATAGGAACTTCTTGATTATATGTTCCAATAAATGAGTTAAGTACTTTTATTAATGATTGTTTATTTGTTTTAGACTTTTCCTCTTTTATTATTTTACCATCCGTATCTAAAGTATCAGTTAATATTCCTAATTTTACTGTTGCAACATATTCTTTTTCTTCTAAAGTTAAAACTTCTACTAATTTAGTTGCCTTACCTATACATATTACAAGTACTCCAGTTGCAATTGGATCAAGAGTACCCGTATGTCCTACTTTTTTTGTCTTTAATACTTTACAAACTTTATTTACTACGTCGCGACTAGTTATACCTTTTGGTTTATCAACAACAATAACACCGTTCACTAATAATCACCATCTATATTTTAACATAAAAGACAGCTTTTTACTGTCTTTTATGTTTTATATAATGAAATGCATGAGTATTTGCATCCTTATCTTTATATCTTACAGGATTTTTGTAATACATAGAAGCCTCATTATCTAATTCATCATGATATGTTATCTCTTCGTCATCTACATGACTATTTGTTGCAATTTCATAATAATCGTCTACGTCTTTTCGATAAGAAAGAATATCCCTTAATTCGTTTTGATAAGCATTATAATTTTCTACGGTAATAGTTTCAGCATCTTTAGCTTGATTAAGATATTTATCAATAATATCTACTACTTCTTTTTTACTAAAGGTTTTAGTTACCTTACCAAAAGCATTTGTAACATTAACTTCATCTTGGCAAATTGAAACTAATTCTAACAATTGTCCTATAACGGTCTTTACTCTTAACTTATCATTAACCGCTTCATTTTCTTCTATGGTTTCTAATAATCCACCTAATAATTTGTCTGAAATTTTATTAACGGCTTTTGTATATTTCTTATAATTTTTATCATTTAAATTATCTGCACCAAATTTATATAATTTTGGTTTAAGTCTTTCTAATCTACTTCTTGACGTAAATAGTTTTGGAGTATTTACAATATCTATTTCTTTAATGCAAGATTTATAAAACTCTTTTTGATCTTCCGGAGCATCTATTAAAGCCTTCTTATACTTGTCTAAAGTTTTTTTCTTATTTGTAAAGAAAAATGGTTTTAATTCAATAGTTCTTTTCCAAAACGCTTTAATGTTATCCCAACCTTTTTTTACTTTACTAGTTTTATTAGTTTCTTTAATAACTTTATAATTATTTTGTTCTTGCATATTGTAAATATCTATTATTTTATTTAATTTTTCTCCATATACAGCTTCACTAAAGTTAATTTCTGGAATATTTGCCATATATAATTCGTTAAACTTACTTACAATATCTTTTAACTTTTCTTCATCTATTAAATTTCTTGTTTCAATACTTATACCATCGGCATTATTAATTATGTCTTCATATTTATCAATGCTGTCTTTTACTTCCTTAGTCATATCTAAAACAAGTTTATCTAATTTCTGTAATAATGATTTTTTATTTTCATCTTCTTTAAGAAAATTTACTTTATTATATGCTTTCTTAATAGATTCTCTTGTTCTTTCTTGTAGAGCTTTATCTACTGCTCTTTGAGCTTCTTGAAGATTATCATCATCATCATCATTATCTTTTTGAATTTTTTTGTCTGTTTCTTTTAATTCTTCTTTATTTGAAACTTCATTTGCATCTAATTCAGAATATGAAATTATAATATTTTTAATATAAGGATTACGCATTATAAATTCTATATAAAGGTCCTTTTCTAATTCAGAATAATCACCTTTTAAAGGATATGTAGTTATTAATTTATAATACTCATATACTTTTTTTGGTTCTTTTAAGATTAACATATATTTAATTTGTTTTTTTATTGTATTTCTTAGTATATCCTTTAGTATTCTTTTATTAGCTTCTATACAACGATTAATTATTTCATATTCTTCATCAATAGCCTTATCTTTATCTACAATGTCATCATTAGATTCTATATCTAAAATAACTTGTCTTTTTTGTTCAAAATATAACTTTTCTACATTTTCAATGTCATTAATTATATTTTCTAATATCTTAATATTCTTATTTCTTCTGGCTTTAAGATCAAAATGTTGCTCATTTGGTTTATAAAGCTGTTCAAAAATATAACTTGCTTTATTATCTTTTGTTTTAGTATTATTCATACTCAAAATTCCCCCTTTTGATAGATTGCCATATATATTAACAAAAAACATTTAAAATGTCAACATCTTTTTGCAAAAGATTAGGGCAATCGCAAGAAAAAAAGCAATAAAAGAAAAAGAGATATGTAAATTTTGTTGTAAAGAATATAGAAAGTAGTAAATAAAACATATATAATATATCTTATAAGAAAGGATATA
>CANRHO010000069.1 GCA_947630435.1 uncultured Bacilli bacterium | reverse complement strand
CCTATATATTTGGTTTTGGTATGATAGATATTATATTTAGAATTCTTAATATAATAAAAGGATATATACCAAGTAAAAACATAATATCCTTTATTAATTCTTATATACCATCATCGGTACCAGGAGTAATTAGAAATTATACTAGTGGAGTATTTGAAACCGTTTTAATATTTGTTTACGTTGTAATAATGGCAATATTTTTATACTACGTTATAAGAATATTTATAAAAAGAAAGAAATTCTAATTTTAAATAAATATCTATTAAGAAAGATTTATTTACACTAATTTTTAAAAGTTAGTGTTCTTTTTTTATTAATTTGATATACTTAAATTGTAACAACTAGCGGAGGTAATAAGATGAATGATAAAATTATTAATGATATATCTAACGAATTAAACGTAACAAAAAAACAAGTTGAAGTTACTCTTGAAATGTTAAATGAAGGTAATACTATTCCTTTTATAGCAAGATATAGAAAAGAAAAAACTGGTAATTTAACTGAAGAACAGATAAAAGTAATAAAAGATGCGTATGATTATCAAGTTAATCTTTTTAATAGAAAAGAAGATGTTATAAGGTTAATTGATGAAAAAGGTCTTTTAACTGATGATTTAAAAAATCAAATAATGTCCGCTAATAAATTAGTAGAAGTAGAAGATTTATATAGACCATATAAAGAAAAGAAAAAGACCAAAGCAACGGAAGCTATTAAAAACGGACTAGAACCACTTGCTAACATTATAATGTCATGCCCTTTAACTGGTGATTTAAATTCAATTTGTAATAAATTTATAAATGATGTTATAAAAGATAACAACATGGCTATTCAAGGAGCTAAATACATAATTGCTGAATTGATAAGCGATAATGCATCATACCGTAAATATATTAGAAATAATATGTATAAGTTTGGAATAATAGAAACTAAATTAAAGAAAAAAGAAAATGATTTAAATAAAATATATGAAATGTATTATAACTATAGTGAAAAAGTATCTAAAATCAAGCCACATAGAATTCTTGCGATAAACAGATCAGAAAAAGAAGACGTAATTACGGTTAAAATAAGTTTAGATAATACTAAAATAATTGAATTTTTAGAAAATAAATGTATTAAAAACAAAGATAGTTTTTGCACGAAATATATAAAAGAGGCAATAGAAGATAGTTATAAAAGACTTATTTTTCCATCCGTTCAAAGAGAAATAAGAAGTGAATTAACAGATAAAGCTCAAATATCGGCAATAGATAATTTTGGTAAAAATTTAGAAGCTTTACTGCTTACTCCTCCAATGAAAGAAAAAACGGTTTTGGCTTTTGATCCGGGTTTTGTTAACGGTTGTAAGATTGCGGTAATAGATAAAACGGGTAAATACTTAGATAGTACCGTAGTTAAACCTTTTTTAAATGGGATAAGTGAGGATAAATTAAATCAATGCAAGATAATTGTTGTATCTTTAATAAAAAAGTATAACGTTGATATAATAGCAATAGGAAATGGTACTGCATCTCGTGAGTCTGAAAAGTTTTGTGCAGATTTAATAAAAGAATATAATATTCCTTGTAAGTATGTAATAGTATCAGAAGCAGGGGCATCAATTTATAGTGCAAGTAAAATCGCAATAGAAGAATTTCCGGATTTAGAAGTAGAAAAAAGAAGCGCGGTATCAATAGGAAGAAGACTTCAAGATCCTTTGTCGGAACTTGTTAAGGTGCCACCTGAGGGAATAGGCGTTGGGCTTTACCAACATGATGTTTCACAAAAAAAATTATCAGAAAGTTTGGACTTTGTAGTGTCTAAAGCTGTTAATGGTGTAGGGGTAAATGTTAATACCGCATCTAGTGCACTTTTAAAATATGTATCAGGCATAAATAAAAATAATATAGAAAAAATAATAAATTATAGAGAAAAACATGGAAGGATAAATTCTAGAGAAGAAATAAAAAAGAGTAAAATATTAAGTGAAAAAACATATCAACAGGCAATAGGTTTTTTAAGAATAACAGAAGGTGATAATATATTAGATGAAACAGCAATTCATCCGGAAAGTTATAATATTGCCATTAAACTTTTAAGTGAATTAGGATTTACTTTAAAGGACATTGGAAAAAACGAACTAATTAAGAAATTAAACGACATAGATTTAAATTACTATAAGGATATATTATCTACTGATATATACACATTAGAAGATGTTATATCATCACTTAAAAAACCAAATAGAGATCCAAGAGATGAATATCCACAGCCAATTTTAAAAAGTAATATTTTAGATATTAATGATTTAAAGGTTGGTATGAAATTACAGGGAACCGTTAGAAACGTAGTAGATTTTGGTGCGTTTATTGATATTGGTCTACATAATGATGGTTTGGTACATATATCCAAAATCTCAAAAGATTATATAAAACATCCATCTGATATATTAAGTGTAGGAGATATAGTAGATTGTTACGTTGAAGAAATATTTAAAGATAAACAAAAGGTAGCCTTAACTCTTATTGAACCATAATTATAAATATTTGTTATAGTTATATTGACAAAAACGTAAAAGTGAGTATCATATTTTTTACTTGGAGAAATGCATATGGAAACAAATGTTAAACAAAGTATTTTAATAAGGAAAAAGATAGCAGAGTTTAAAGATAAACTAACGAAATTAATTGATGATTGCAATCAAGTGTATTTAACTACTCATAAGAACGCAGATTATGATGCTATTGCTTCTTTAGGAGCCATGGGATTGATTTGTAAAAAATTAAAAAAAGCGCCATATATTATAATAGATCAGGAAGATTATAATAGTTTACCTCAAGATAGAACAGAGATGTTTGAAAAAATTAATGAAAAATTTGTAATAAGAAATCTAGATGAGTACAACTATAACAAAACTGAAAAATCTTTATTAATAGTAGTTGATGTTAATAAAACGTTTATGACACCACTTAGAAATAATTATAGGGATTTTAGTAATGTGATTATAATCGATCACCATGAAGAGAATGAAGACACTATAAAAACAAAGAATAAGTTAATTATGAGTGATATGGTATCTAGTTGTAGTGAAATATTATACTGGCTTCTTAAACAATATAAAGTTACTCCTAGTGATATTGATTACTATACATTTTTGTTAGCAGGAATAAGATTAGATACGAATCAAGGAAGTAAAAATATGTATCCTAGTACACATGAATGCATTAGTGATCTTATTAATAAAGGAGCCAATAAGTTAAAGGTTGATTTATTGTTTGCGCCAGATTATGAAAGTGATAGAAAAGTTCAAAGGTTAGTTGATAAAATTGATTGGAAAACAATTAGATATGCTATTGCGATAGGAAATGATGAAACTTATACAAAAGAGGAAGTGGCACAAGCGGCTGATTATGCATTAAGATATGTTTGTGAAGCAGCTATTTTTCTTGGAAAAAATGATCAAGGAGGATATAACGTAAGTGCTAGAAGCAACAGGGGTAATATTCATATTGATAATATTATGTATTTGTTAAATAATGGTGGAGGTAATATGAGTAATGCTTCATGCCCAACTATCTTTACTGATGCGCAAGACCAAGAATTAGAAAAAGAAGAATTAAAAAATAAAATAAATGATATAATATATTTTAAAAGTTACAGAAAAAAAACAAAAAAACGTTATTATTTAAAAAACAAAAAGTTATTTAATCATAAAAAGGAAGAAAATTTATAATCTTCTTTTTATTTTGCATAATTTAGTACTTGACAATGCACAGTACTAGGTGTTATCATGAGAATGAGAGGTGATTACTATTAATACTCAATTTAAAAAAGGAGTTTTAGAACTACTTGTTATGTTAATCGTAGAAAACGAAGATAAATATGGTTATGAACTCGTTGAAGAAGTATC
>CANRHO010000068.1 GCA_947630435.1 uncultured Bacilli bacterium | reverse complement strand
CCCCCATTGACGAATATTCCTAACTGCTGTCTCCCGTAGGAGTTTGGGCCGTGTCTCAGTCCCAATGTGGCCGTTCAACCTCTCAGTCCGGCTACGCATCGTCGCCTTGGTGAGCCATTACCTCACCAACTAGCTAATACGCCGCAGGCCCATCTTTAAGCGACGCTGTAAAGCGCCTTTTAATACAGAAACGAAACTGCATATCATTCGGTATTAGCTACCGTTTCCAGTAGTTGTCCCAAACTCAAAGGTAGGTCACCCACGTGTTACTCACCCGTCCGCCACTAGATGGAAAATCCAAATCCAAAATCGTGCAAGCACTCAATTTTCATTGGGCCATCTCGTTCGACTTGCATGTCTTAGGCATGCCGCCAGCGTTCATCCTGAGCCAGGATCAAACTCTCAAAATATATATTTTTTATGTTTGTTTTTTTCCTAGCTACTCAAATAATCTTGACGTTTTGCTCAGTTTTCAAAGATCATTTTCCCCTTTGCTTTACAAAGGTTTTTTACGCTTTTTTTTGTCAAGCGCAATAAAAATATACCACATCCGAATGACCATGTCAACAACTTTTTTCATTTTTTTTAATTTTTTTTACCTTTTTTTACAAAAAGTTAATTTTTGCTTGTTTTTTCTTATTAAAACAATGTTTTATCATGATCATTTCTATTTAATATATGCTATTTATTTGTTTTTATTACCATTCAAAAGCATAAACTTTTCAAAATATTTTAGCGCCATTTGTTTGTCAAAAGGACCCTCAACTTTTTTGTATAATTTTATAAGATTTTTTAACTCTTGCTTTACAATAATATCTATTTCATTTGGATAATTCATCTTGTTTCGATGGTATTCATATTCTGATTCATCTAATATTTTATAACTACCATCTGGAAATCCCCTTAGATCCAAATCATAGTCAATGTATTTTATTACTTTCCCTTCTATTATTGTAGGACTTGCTATGTTACAATAATAATAAATATCATTTTTTTTAAATTGTACAATAACGTTATACCATCTATTTTTATAATAATAAATTATCGCTGGCTCTTTAGTATACCAAATCCTACCATCTTCTTCTGTTACTTTTACTTTGTTATTACCTAAAACTATGTAGTCTTTTTTCACATCAAGAAGTACTGAATATTCATAACTATTATATATATGCCCGTCGTGCTTATAGCAATGTATTGTATAATTATCACCAATTCTCATTTTTTTCATATTTTTTCTCCATTATTTAATTATTATACTTTTTTTATTCAAAAAAACAAGTAATAAAAAGGTAACATAGTCTTAAATGCACAACCATATTACCTTTACGTTATTTATTTGCTACTTTTTCCAACGCTTTTTTAAGTTGTATATCATTTTCAAAAGTAGGATTATTTTCATATTCTTGCGACTGTTCTTGCTTAACGGTAGGTTCAACGCCTATATCATTAATCCAATTTCCCTTAGGAGATAACCACTTTTGTATTGTATATTTTATCATTCCTCCACTGGTAATTAAGTCCTTTGTGGTCTGAACGGTTCCTTTACCATAAGTGAACGTACCAACAACATCAGCTCCATAAGATTCTTTTAATCCAATAGCCAATATTTCTGAGGCAGAAGCACTAGACTTATTAACCAAAACAGCTATGGGATAATTTCTTGATTCATTTGTTGTTGCTGTGTATTTATACGTTGTTTTTCTATCTGCTATTTGATAACTAATAGTACCTTTAGGTAAAAACATATCAAGCATGTTCGTTACCGAATGCAAATACCCACCACTATTACCCCTAACATCTATTACCAAACCAGAAATATTTTCCTTTTCTAAACTCTCAACATTTTTTCTAAATTGATCATAAGTGTTATTTGCAAAGTTATTGATTAGAACATAACCTATCTTTTTATTATTTTCATTATATACTTTTGATTCTACCGATTCGATTTCAACTATTTTCCTTTCCAATTTAAACTCTAAAGTTTCATCATTTCTTTGGATTTTTATGGTTACAGGATTTATGTTTTTATCTTTTATGAGTGACACCACATCAGTAGTATTTAATCCATGCGTTTTTTTACCATTTACCTCTATAACTTTATCATTAAATTTAAGTCCGGATTCATAAGCTGGGGAATTTTTAAACACTGATAAAATAATGATATTACCTTCTGAATCAGTTGATATCTCCGCTCCAATACCTTCATAAGAACCATTCATAACTTCGTTAAAGTTTTGTGTTTCGCTCTTATTAAAATAACTAGTATGAGGATCATCAAGTGATTCTAACATACCATTTATTGCTCCTTCTATTAATGTTCTTTTATTAACGGTTTTATAATAAGAACTATCAATTAAGTTATAAACTTCTTCAAACTCTGCTAATTGAGAATCAAGTTTTGAATTTTTCTTTACAACGTTATTTGATGAACAAGATAAATCCCGCATAACGACAACTGTTAAAAACACCGAAACCATTATTATTAGTATAGAAAATAATATTAGTTCATATATTTTAAAATCGGTTTTCTTATTTAAAAAACAAGTTATAAGGTTTTCTTTCTTTTCCTTTATGTAATCTTTATTTTCGTCTTTATTAGATGCATGTTTCATATTAACCTCCGCATAATAAAAGTATAGCACAATTGTAAAAAAAAAAGTAACTAAAAGTTACTTTAATGCATTTATAATATCTTCATCATTATTAACATAAGAAGTAACAACACCTGATGATATTGTTAAAAGAGCGTTTTTACTAACTTTTAACTCCTTGCTATTAGTAGGATTATAATTATCGCTTTTTGCAACAGCATATTTGTTTATGGCCTCATCTAAATTGACTTTATATAGTTTTAAATCTTTAGAAGAACTATCATATTTTGATATTGCGTTTTTAACATCTTCTGATATATTTTCTTGTGAAAACATTATAACTAAGTATTTTTCTTCCTTCTGATTAAATATCCTTCCCGCAATTGTCATATCATCATACAAACTTGCTTTTTGACTTTGCGTGGTTTCGCTTGTTTTCTTATCTTTTTTGTTATTACCTATTTCACCAGTAAAAAACACCGCCGTTATAAAATAAACTAATAAAATAATTATAACTACTACTACCGATATTATTACTCCGTTTTTAATTTCACTTCTCATGATATCACCAATTTAATTTTATCATAAATTCATGATAATTAAAACATTATTTGCTAATTGGCATTACCGAAATTGATTTAGCTACGTTTATTAATTCGCTTGTATTTAATTCCGTAGAAACTAAATAATATTCTACCCCATCACTAATCCAACTTACTGAAGTATCATCCACCACAGCAACAGAGTCCCTAAATATATCTAAATCACCACTGGTAGGTATAACCGATAATTCTTCTTCTTTTAAAGCAGGCTCTTCAAGCAACATGAAAGAACTATCTCCAGCAAATGTCAAAATTTTTCTGGAACCTTCATCTAAAAGAACTGTCTTTTCTGTTTCTAAATAAGTTCCTTCTGGCAAATACATTGGATAAACAGCTTCATCTAATTCTTTCAACTCTTCTTGAGTCTCATCATCATTAGAAGTCCACGTTTCCATATTTTCTTCTAATATGAAATAATTATCCTTAAATTTAGCCTTCATATCCACTTCATCAAACACTACCTTTATTCCTTCATTTTGTTCATCATCAAACACCGTTACTTTCTTTATATTATAATTTTTATCAACAACTACTTCTTGATGGGTAAGTTCCACATTGTTTTTATAATTTACCGTACTAGTAAATATATAATTACCATCTTTCTTTTTCATGCTTAATTTAGAATCACTTTTCATATCATTTATAACAGATTGTAATAAATAACTTTGTGAGTTATTATATGGCCATTTACTTTGAAACTTAAAACTTTTGTTTAACGCTGGCGTTAATACGTAGACTCCATCAG
>CANRHO010000067.1 GCA_947630435.1 uncultured Bacilli bacterium | reverse complement strand
CAACGTTGACTTACCACATCTTCTTATACCCGTAACAACTTTTATTATATTTTTATCTTTTAATTTTTTTAAAAAGTCTAGATATTCCGTACGCTCTATCACTTTTTTCACCTCTAATAGCATTATATATCAGTTTTTATAAAATGTAAAGTTTTTTCATTTAAATGAAAAAACTTATAAAAAAACGACATTTTTTTCATTTTGATAAAGTTATATTGCACAATAAAAAAGTAGCGTTATAGCTACTAAATTTCTAAATGGCAGGGGATGAGAGAATCGAACTCCCAACAGTGGTTTTGGAGACCATTATTATACCATTTAACTAATCCCCTAAATGGAACAAATAAATTATAACACAAAAAATACTTATATATCAATAATTACTTTAAAAAAATAATAATACATGTTATCTTTTTTAAGATAGTAGGAGTGTATTATGAAAAAGAAAGCAGTAAAAAAGGATTATAAGGAAATAATAAGTAAACTTTTTTTAATATTTTTTTATAGAATGTGTAATTGGCTATATATATGAAGAAATTTTTTATTTTATTGATGATGGGATTTATATAATAGGGGATTTTTATATGGGCCTTATCTTCCGGTTTATGGAACTGGTGCAATATTAATATATTTATTACTAAATAAATTTAATAAAAATCCAGTATTATTATTTTTATTATCAATTTTATTAACTGGTGTAGTTGAATATCTAACAGGATATTGGATGTACAATTTATATCATAGAAGATGGTGGGATTATACAGGTTTATTTTTAAATATTAATGGATATGTGTGTTTAAGATCAGTTTTAACATTTGCCTTTGCAGCACTTTTATTAATTTATGTAGTTATTCCTTTAATTGATAAATTAATAAAAAAATTAGGAAGTAAAATAAGCTTTAATTTATCGATTATAATTGGTACTATTATGGTTGTTGATTTAATTTTAACTTTATTATTTAGATATTAATCGCTACTTTAAAATATATGTTAATTAACTTTTGTTTTATGAATATAATTAATTGGTGATAAAATGAAAGTTACTTTAGACATACCTTATCCAAGGGTAAGGGTGGAAGAAAAAAATCCTTATTATGCTGATTTACTAAGTGAAGATTATGCAGGTAATCAAGGAGAACTTACCGCGATAACTCTTTATTCATATCAGCACTTTGATAAATTTAAAGAAAATGAAAATTTAGCTGAAATATTGTCTGAAATAGCTATGGTTGAAATGAAACACCTGGAATTGTTAGGTGAAACAATTAAACTTTTAGGTAAAAATCCAATTTATAGCACGTGTGAATCGGAGTATGGTAATTGTGTTATGTGGAACTCATCAAACGTAGATTACGTAACTGATATAAAAGGAATATTAAAAGCAGATATTAAATCAGAAGAGATTGCTATTAAAAATTATAAAGCACATAAACAACTAATAAAAGATAAGTATATTAAAGACTTAATAGATAGAATTTTGTTAGATGAGTATCGACATTTAAAAATTTTTAATACTTTATATAATAGTTTATGTAATCATTAAAAAAATCCATTAATTGGATTTTCGTGATTAATTTCTAAATCAAAATTGTTATATAAACCATAAAAATCTAAATCATACATAATAATTTCCCTTTCGTTATATGTTATATCTTTTTAATCACTAAACAATAACAAAAAAGAAATTACTCTTTTGTTTTATAATATTCTTCTAATGTAAGATTATTCTTGGTTAAATATTTAGCAAGATCTTTTCCAACATATCTTAAATGCCATGGTTCATATTGATAACCGGTTATGTTTTCTTTTCCTTTTGGATACCTAATTATAAATCCGTATAGATAAGCAATTTTTTCTAAGTATAAATATTCATCACTTTTATAATCGGTTGTTAAAATACTTTTGTTATCAGATATAGTAAAGTCAAATGCTATTCCAGCGTTATGCTCAGATATTCCGGGTTTAGCAACGTATTTTTCAGCGTAATCTAATCCGTTTTTTTCTTTATAATAATTATATATCTCGTTTGATTCATCAAACGTACGATATCCGCTTTTTATATTAATAAAATAACCTCTTTCAAGTAAATTTGCTTTTAATTTTATATATTCATTAAAGGTTTTCTTTTCTAATTTTATGTTATCAAATGCATTATTATAAACGTCAACTATTACATAATTATTTAAAGTGTATTCATCTAAAGGATTAGATTTATTTATTATTAATTCATATTTATTTTTGTTATTTTTTATTATTTCAAGATTGTCACTTGATTTATTCATCTTTTCTTCATTTGTTTTGTTTGAATTAGATTTTATAATGGAAGCATTTAGTTTGTTTATTTGAAGAATATTAAAACTATAAAAACCACCAATTATCATAAAAGATATAATAATGCAGTTTATTATTATTTTTTTGTATAACTTTGTTTTTTTAGGTTTTGTCGCTTCGTTTAAAGCCGCCTTTTCTGCATCACTTTCAAATAAGAATTCGGTTTTATCATAGTAATTACTATTGTAACTAGTTTTATCTTTCATAACGATACTTCCTTTATTCTATAAGAAAATTATATCATAAGATACTTAAAAAATAAACAATATAACATATTAATTAATAGACCAGGTTAATTTGTTGTGTTATAATTTGTTTATAGGAAGTGAATATATTAAGATGAATAAGAATTTATTTGATGAAAGCAAGAAAAAAATAGAAAATAAAGTAAATGAAATTTTGGATAAAGAAATAGAAAAGTATCATGATAATGAATTTATAAAAGATTCTTTAAAGGAGTTAAAAAGATTATCATCTGGTGGAAAAAGAGTAAGGGGTTATTTGGTTAAACTAGGTCAAATGCTATTTGATAAAGATGATGATTCATTCGTTGATTTAGCAGCAGCATTAGAAATATTTCAAACTGCCATATTAATTCATGATGACATAATTGATGAAGCTGATAAAAGACGTGGTATGGATACAATTAATTCAAAATATAAAGGACATATTGGTATTTCAAAGGGTATATGTATAGGGGACTTAGGTTTTTTTATATCATATAGAATAATAAATAATTCTAATATTAGTAAAGAACTAAAAGATGAAATTATAAAGATATACTCAAAAACCCTTCATAACACGGTAAATGGAGAAATTGTTGATGTAGAACTTCCTTTAAAAGATATTTATTATCATAAGAATATGGACGAAAAGGTAATATATGATATATATGTTAATAAAACTGCTTGGTACACGATAATAGGTCCCGTTTTAATAGGAGCTTCATCAGCTGGCGCTAATGAAGATGATAAACAAAAATTAATAGACATGGGAATTAATTTAGGTATTGCTTTTCAAATTAAAGACGATTTATTAGGATTATATTCAGATTCAAAAAACATTGGAAAAACGTTAAATGATATTAAAGAAGGAAAACAAACAATTATTTATAAGTATGCCATTGATAATGCAAGTGATGATGAGTTAAAGGTTATAAAAGAATATTATGGTAATCCTAACATTACTAGTAAGCAATGTAGTATTATAATTAATTTATTTGATAAATTAGGTGCTAAAAAAAATGCTGAAAATTTAGTAGAGGAATACACTAATAAAGGTATAGACATAATTATGTCTATGAATGTTAAAAATAAGGATTTATTTATAGATTTTGCAAATTATTTATTAAATAGAGAAAAATAAGAAGAAATTATCAAAATAAAGATAATTTCTTCTTGTTTTTTAGGCATTACTTTTATATTTTTCAATATAAAACTTATTGTTTATATTATTTCCTATAAAATTCAAAATTAAACACAATCATAAAAACCGTCAGTACATTTTCTTTTTCTATACAATTTTCTTTTTACGTTCTTTGTTGATTCATCTAAAGTTTTTATTTGTTCTCCATTATCATTATCTTCTTTTATAAGTACTTCTAAAGC
>CANRHO010000066.1 GCA_947630435.1 uncultured Bacilli bacterium | reverse complement strand
AGAAATTCCAACTACAACCTTTTTTTTCATAAGTAACACTTCCCTTTGATTTCTATATAATTATAGCACAACTCATCATATTATTTAATAAAATATATAATAAACTAAATAAAAAAGCGTAATAAATAAAACTATTTATTCGCCTTTAATTTTATAATATTGAAGAAATAATTTCTAAAACTTCATTTATCACTAGTTGTTTATTTTTCATCCTGGTATTTTTAATGGCTAATACTTCTTTGTTATAATACGTATCTTTTTCTTTATCATACACACTAATAAAAACCAAATTATCTTTACCATATGGATTGTTTTTATCTATTCTATTTAATTTACCAGTAATTCCAACACCATAAGTAGAATTAGTAAAATAAGATATAGCTTTACTCATCTCATTAGCCGTATTTTTACTATATACGGTATATTTATTTATAACATCTTCATTAACACCCATTTTTATTTTATATTCATTTGAATAAGTAATTGCAGAAAATAAAAATACATCACTTGCGCCTTCAACATTGGTAATTGCATTAGAAATAGCACCACCAGTACATGATTCCATAGTTGAAATGGTTTTATTTTCTTCTGCTAACCTTTTTATTATTCTTTGAATTTTTTGACTCATGATTATCACTTGCCTTTATAAATAATTTTTTATATAAAATAACGCCAATCCATAATACAAACATTAATATAATTGGTAAAATACATCTAGAATATTTTTTTTCGTTAGGAGTAATTAAATATGCTGAAATAATAACACTACCTACTAATATAAACCATTTATTTTTACTATTTAACTTTATATTTAATAAATTACATAATTTATCAAGCCATGGAAAAAATAGGAGGCCTATTAAAACAAGCATAACTCCTAGTACTATAAAATATGGTAATTTATATGTAAAAGATTCTATTCCTAAAGCAGTTAATAAAACCCAAGCTCCATTTTTTAATACATGTTTTATATTAATTAAAAAATGGTTTTTATTATGGCTTTTTTCTTTGCCCATCATATTTTTCATCTTTTTCATATTTTTGTTCATAATATTTTTCTAAGTTAAAACTACTAGGATATAAATCACTTAAATCATCATGTTCCATATCAATAAAAGTACTTTGTTTATTATTAAAATCAAATTCTTTTTCTGATTCAATACTTACCTCTGCATAACACTTACATGCATCATAAAGCCCAGGCACTTTATCAAACTCTATTAAAGAGTTAAGTCTTGAACGATCTTTTTTATTATAATTTACTATGTTTAATAAAAATGATTCAACGATTTTTCTATATTCACTTTCATAATTAGGATTATAACTTTCAGTATCATAAAAATAGCTATCATCTGATTTAACAATAATATTTATTTTTTCATCTTTTTCTTTATCAACATTTAAAATAAGAATAAAATTAATTGTATCTTCTCTTACTAAGATTTTATATTTTATATGTTTTTTTTCGGTTGGAAATATCCTTAAACTTGCCATATTACTTTAAAACAACTCCTTTTATTTCTTCATCTAACCCATTAACAAAGTTTTCCGCATTTGCTTTAGAGCCTGTCTCACCATAATGGATTGGTACCGCGTATTTTGGTTTGATTTCGTTTACGACGTTAATGGCCTCTTTATCAGTCATTGTATAAGTACCTCCTACTGGCACGAATATAACATCACATTTAACAGTTTTTAATTCATCTGTTACATCACTATCACCAACTATATAATACTTAGTTCCATTAATATCAACGTTATACCCAACCCAATTATATGATTTTTTATGATACGTTTTATTAGTGTTATAAGATGGTATAGTGTCAAATTTTAAATCATCTATTACATAACTTTCACCTGGATATACTACTGTTATATTTTCACTTGTTACACCAATAGAACTTATCTTACTTTCTAAGTCACTAGTTACAATGAATTTTGTATCATCTTTTTTAACTTTTTTAATGTCTTGTTCTGAATAATGATCATAATGTGAGTGAGTTATAAATACATAATCAGCATCATTTAAAGAATTATCTATTTTAAATGGATCAAAATAAATAACTTTATCATTTTTTTCTATTTTTATTGATGCATGATAATTAAGAGTTATTCCGTCCATTAGGTTTTCTTCCTTTCTTTTTGTAGTACTAGTTACTTTTGTGGTTTTATCAGTTTTAGTTTTAACATTTTCTTTTTTATTAATAACATTATAAAAAATTAAAAACACACCTAAAGTAATTATTATAATAATTAATATTAATCCGGTTTTTTTCATCTTACATCTTCCTTATATCTATTTTTACATTCTTCTATTAATTTTAGAGCCTCTTTTTTATTATGGTATTCTCCTACCTTAACATCGATTTTTTGAAGAGTCTTATAATTTTCAAAGAAATTTTTTATTTCTTCTAATATAAATGACGATAAATCTTCAAGATTATTAACTTCATCATATCTAGGATCAACATCCACCACCGATATTAATTTATAATCCTCAAATCCATTATCAATTGCTTCTAAGTAACCAATCACCCTTGCCGGAACAACACATCCGGGATACGTTGGCTCTGTTCCGATAACTAATATATCAAGTGGGTCTCCATCTAGTGCCATAGTATTTTCCAAAAATCCATACTCAGCTGGATATCCCATAGCTGAGTACAAAACCCTATCTAGTTTTATTTTACCAGTATCATGATCAATTTCATATTTGTTTCTAGATCTAAAAGGTATTTCTATTACCGCGTTTACAACGTCTTCTTTCATATATATTCTCCTTTACCATTATAATTATAACATGAAACAAAAAAGATTAGAAGAAAATCTTCTAATCAATATATACTTCATCTCCATCTTTAAATTCTGTGTTTTTGTTATATGCGTTTTCCTCATCATTATCATAGTTATATTCTTTATCTTGTTTTTCTTTTATTTTTTGCATTGACTGGCTACTTAACTTTATTGTTAAATTAATATCATTTATTTTACCATAATCATGGAATTTTCTTTTTCTTAAATCACTTATTATAAGATTATAACCATTTTTAAATGAGTATTTACTATTTTCTTTCTTCTTATATTCTAAATCATCATTAAATTCATAATTGTTATTAAAATCATAATACGTGATAGTTGCAAGTATATTATCTTGCATACTATCATCTATTTTATAATGACATGATGTATGATAAATACTGTTACAAGTAAGTTTTGTATCTTCCGTGTATTTTTCTTGTTTTTTCCTAACTATTTTCTTATACTCATTTGGTGCTCCATCAACATACGTTGTATTAATTATTTCATAAAATGATAAACCAATTCCAATAATGAATAATATCACCGTTGTAATTATGCTTCCTAATAATAATTTTGAGTTTAACTTTATGTTAAATATAAATCTAAATAGCATATCTAAAAAAATATAATTTAAACTTACGTAGGTTAAACCACACATAAATATTCCAACGTAAGGAACACCTTGTAAAATTAAAACAAAACCAATTATTAAAAATGAAAATGATAATAATAAACTAAATATTGCTGGTATTATTATAAATATCAAGCTAACCTTTATTATGGTTATTACTATTTTTCCAAAAGATCCTTGTCTTTCGCTTTGATTCTTATCATTTATTGTTTTTGTAGTTATTTTTTTATTTTCTTTAACAGAAATGGAGTTTACTAAGTCTTCGTTAAAGTATCTTTTCTTAACAAAATTTACTATTCCAATAATTGATAGAACTAAATAAATTATTTCTATCATGTATTTCCATATAATAGCAAGTAAAGAACCAAATGGAGATATTAATTTTTCTAAAAATATGCAACCAATTTTTTGAATTATTGTAACTGGTAATTTTAAAATAGCAATAAACAAAATTAACACAATAAACTCAATAATAAACTTAATAACGTCTTTTTTAGATTTTTTTGATATTTGTTTAACAAAGTCTTTAA
>CANRHO010000065.1 GCA_947630435.1 uncultured Bacilli bacterium | reverse complement strand
GCGTTCAAGTCGCATACAGGACACCACTTGCCCGAGTGGCGGAATTGGTAGACGCACAGGACTTAAAATCCTGCGAGATTCATACCTCGTGCCGGTTCAAGTCCGGCCTCGGGCACCATATTAAAATGAAACTCGATTTTATGCTTCGGGTTTTTACTTTTTAAATGTGTTGACAAATAAAAAATAGGTGTGCTATAATTTTATTGCTGTCGGAGTTGGTTATATGTATTTAAATTTTACATATAATAGTTATGAATTGGAGGAATACCCAAGTCTGGTTGAAGGGACCGGTCTTGAAAACCGGGAGGTCGGGTAACCGGCGCGGGGGTTCGAATCCCTCTTCCTCCGCCACTAAATTTTATATCGCGGGATGGAGCAGTTCGGTAGCTCGTCGGGCTCATAACCCGAAGGTCGTAGGTTCAAATCCTACTCCCGCAACCATGAATTTAACACTTAAGACAAACTTAAGTGTTTTTTATTGTATACGCACTAAAATAAGTTGCCATAATAATATTGGTGATGGCTTATGAAAAAGAGCTTATGGCAAAAGGATATTATTAAGAACAATTTTAAAACTCTAAATAAAGATATAGATACAGATATATTAATAATAGGAGGAGGTATAACCGGCCTTACCACCGCCTATAATTTACTTAATAAAAAATATAACATAACTTTATTAGAAGCAGATAAATTTTTTAACAATACCACGTGTAAAAGCACGGGTAAACTAACATACTTACAGGATTTAAAATACCAAGATATATATAATATTTATGATTTTAAAACTACTAAACTCTATTATGAAGCACAAAAAGATGGAATTAAATTAGCTAAAAAAATAATTAAAGAAAATAACATAAAGTGTGATTTGACTAAAACTGATTCTATAACTTTTACCACTTCAGAAAAAGAGGTTACTAAATTTGATAACGAAAAAAAAATCCTTGATAAACTAAGCGTTAAATATTACGTTACTTCAAAAGATTTAAATACAAAAGACATTAAAAGTTTAATACTGGTTAAAAACACTTACGTATTTAACCCAGTAAAATATTTAAATGGTATCCTTAACGTCCTAAAAAAAGAAGACAAAATAAGTATATATGAAAATAGTAGGGTAAAAAAAATAAAAAAAGAAAATAATTATTATGTTGCTTTAGTAGATAAATTTAAAGTAAGGACTAAAAAAATTGTAGTATCATGTAACTATCCTTTTTTTACCATACCGGGATTTATTCCTTTTAAAACATATATGGAAAAATCTTACATTACCGCAACTAAAATAAGTTACATAAAAAACATTTCTGGTATAACTAGTAATTATCCAACAATATCATTTAGATACCATAAAGATAAAGATGAAAATTATTTTATCTATTTGAATAATTCATCTAAATTATGTGATAAATTAAATTATAAAAAGAATTATAATGAATGTGTTAATGCTGCTAAAAAAATAACTGGTAAACAAGCAGATTATAAATGGACTAACATGGATGTTATGACTAATGACTTTTTGCCTCTTGTTGGAAGGGTTTCAAATGAAGAAAAGAACGTATTTATAGCAACCGGATACAATACATGGGGAATGACAAATGGAACTATTGCGGGTAAAATAATAGCAGATTTAATAAAATCTAATAAAAATAAATACGCAGATATTTTTAATCCATCAAGAGGTATGACATTAACAAAATTTAAAAACTTTATTAGTAATACAGTAATTTCTAATACAAAAGCATATTCCTTTAATTTGCTAAAGAAAAATCCTAGTTGGTATAAAAATAAGGCATGTGTAACAAAAATTAATGGTAAAAGGGTAGGTATATATTTTGATAGTCAAGGTAATAAACATATCGTTTCTAATATATGTCCTCATTTGAAATGTTTTTTAACCTTTAATGAAATAGACAAAACATGGGATTGTCCTTGTCATGGATCTAGGTTTGATGTTGATGGTAACGTTGTAAAAGGTCCATCTTGCTATGATATAAAAATAGATGAAACTAAATAGAAATACTTGTTTCATCTATTGTATCAATTAAAAAGTCTTTATTTAAAACATTACCATCTAAAAATAGACTATTACATATTTTTCTTCCATCAATGTTATCAAAGACCCCATATTTATTTTTATCAATATTATTTCTTACTAGATAGTATTCACAATCTTCTATTAAATAATAAGTTAGCAAATTAAACATAAATATATCTAATTCTGGTCTAATCCCATACTTCTTTATAAATTCTTGGCAATAATCATTAGCTTCTAATATATTTGTTTTATAACCCTTATAAGAACTTATATCAAAATCTATTATTGAAGATTTTTCATTATCATACAATATGTTAGATGGATTTAAGTCGGCATGAATTATTCCTTCTTGGTGCATTAATATTATAAGATTTTTTACTGATTTAATTATTCTTAATTTGTTAATGTTATTTTCGTATTTTAGAAAATCAATATCTTTTGATTCGCAAAAATTCGTTAAATAAGATTGCCTTAACATGTCTTTTTTCATAACCCAAAATCTCGGTATAATTAAATTTGGTATATCAATTTGACTTAATAAATTTAATTTTTTTATTTTTCCATTTAAGTAATCATTTTGTTTAAACTCTTTATATGCATATTTTTTATCATTATAATAACACGTTTTAATTATTGCATAAGAACCACTTTGATATTCATCTGGTTCATCAAAATATAAATCTTCATACATAATAGTTTTCATTAAATCACCACTTTTGTAATATGCATATTATTCTAACATATAATATAATAAAAATAAATAAAAAAGTTATTGACAAAAGGGTATTAATTAATATATAATTTGTTTGTACCTTTAAAAAGGTGAGTGCCAATGCTTCAATAGCTCAGTTGGTAGAGCATCCGGCTGTTAACCGGCAGGTCGTAGGTTCGAGTCCTACTTGAAGCGCCATTTTGTTATTAAGCAATCAAACGATTGCTTTTTTTTAATGCATGTGATATAGTAAGACCTTGTTTGAAAGGGTGGTTTTGTGATACAAGTAGGAAGTGTATTAGATATTAGAAAATTATTTGTAAAAAGACTTGGTTCAGGTGAAGAATCAATGGTTGGACTTTTACCTGATGGTAAGCATGTAGCTAAGGCGTTTCATTCGCCTTGTAGTATGTATGAAAAAAACCGATTATTAATCGGTAGCGAACTAGATCAATCCTCAATTGCTTTTTTGCAAGATTTGTACTACTATGGTAGCTTTATATTTGGTGGTATAGCTGAGTTTGTTGAAGGCAAAAATTTAGATAGCAAAGTAATAGATAAAGAATATATTAATTTAACCTTTTCTGTATTATTACTAAGAAATGACATAAAAACAATAAGTGATGATAAAATAGAAGTTGGGGATATTAAACCATTCAACATGAAATATACAGATGATTATATTAAGATAGTAGATACCGGAAGATTTACATATTCAAATGAAGGCAAAGAGGAAATATATAGACGTAATTTAGAAATGGTATTTACTGCTATTAGAATGATGTATAATAACCCAATATTAGAAAATATTTTTAAAGAACAACCAGAGTTATATAACGCGTTTATGAATAATGAAAACCTTCCAGAATTTTTCAGAAAGTTAGGTATTTATACTTCAAAAAAACTAGGAGAGCCAGTTAAAAGTTTTGGAGAATATATAAGAAAATCCAGCATAAAATAATAGTAATATATTTATTTATAAAAAAATGTTATAAAATATTAAAAATATGTTATAATTAAGGCATAATTGATTATTTATTTGCGATGAAAAGGAAAAGTAATTAAATAACTCTTAAAAGAGAGCTGGTGATGGTGGAATATCAGCAAGAAGAATTTAATGAAAGAACACCTTGGAGCATCTTACCGAAAGAATATCCAAGTAGGCTAAGACGGAAGATAACCCGTTAAAATATCTTAAAGTGACTATTTAATAAATAGTAAACTGGGTGGTAC
>CANRHO010000064.1 GCA_947630435.1 uncultured Bacilli bacterium | reverse complement strand
AAGAGCAGGACATATGTCCTACTCTTGGTTGCTATTTGTATTATAACATAAAAAATATATATTGCAATGCTTTTTTATTTCTATTTGAAATTTTTATTTTTTAATCTTGATACTTTTTATAATAACTATTTACCATTTCTAATGCGTCATCTACGTAAGAATTTTCTATACTATTTATTTGTTCTTCTAATTGTTTTTTAAGTGTGTCTATTTGTTTTTTTAACGTGACAAATTGCTTTTCATATTCTTTTTCATTTTCGTCTATTTGTTTTTCTTTTATAGTTTCCATTTCTTTTAAATATTTTTCTATTTCTTGTTTATATCTATCTCTTTTATTTTTATCATTAAATTCCTTTTCTATCGTTTCGTTATTTAATGATAATTTAAATAAATATGCCAATTCCATTGTTTTTATATCTACCATATATTCATCATCAAAAATAATCATTGCATCACTAATAGAAATTTTATTAAATGTGCAATCTATTATTTGATTTCCTTCTTTATCTATTACACCATATTTTCCATTTAAGCAAACTGCTGCTAATCCTTTTTGAAAATTATATACATAATCATAAATAGGTTTTACTACTTCTTTTCCTTCTTTATTTATATAGCCCCATTTTCCATTTAATTTAACTGCTGCTAATCCTTCGTGAAAATCAAATGCATTATCATAAATTGGTTCTATGACTTCTTTTCCTTCTTTATTTATATAACCCCATTTGCCATTTAAACAAACTTTTGCTAAACCCTCATTAAAACTAGATGCATTACCATAAATTGATTTTATTACTTCTTTTCCTTCTTTGTTAATGTAGCCCCATTTTCCATTAGAATAAACCATTGCTAAACCATTATGAAATCCACATACGTATTCATATTTTTTATTTAGTTTTATTACTTCTTTTCCTTCTTTGTTTATATAGCCATATTTTCTATTTAAACGAACTGCTGCTAAACTTTCATGAAAATTATATATATTATAATACTTTGATACATCTATCTTATTTTTTATTATTGTGCTATAACTTATAATAGTTTTTTCCATATAATCAAAATCTCCTTTTTAAAATATACATTTAAGTATCTACTATATTATATATTTATTAATAGTTTGTCAATTAATTACTGTGTAAAATTACATAGTAATTTTAGCATTATCATTTTATAAAAGTAATATTTTTGCTATAATTTAAAATAGAGGTGATTTTATTAATGTTACATGAAATTGTTGATGAAATTGAATCAAATATTAAGAAATGGTTTAAAAAAAATTATAAATTTCTAGTTGTTATATTATTATATATTTTATATCAAAGTAGTTTTATAATATCATTTATTTCATATTTTGGTATAAACATAAGTAAAATACCAAGAATACCAAGAATCGGGTTATTTGCTTTAACTGATTTAATATATGTTCTAATATTATTGTTAATGTTTAAAAAAGAAATTGTAAATGGATTTAAAGATCTTAAAAATAATTTTAATGAAAGAGCCATTATATCTATTAATTGCTGGATAGTAGGTTGCATAATAATGACCATTTCTTCCTTTTTAATAAGTTTACTTTTAAAGCAAAGTGTATCAACAAATGAACAATTAGTAAGACAGAGTATTAAAATAGCACCACTTTATATGTTATTTACCTGTTCTATAGTAGCACCAATCCTTGAAGAAATGGTGTTCAGAAGAGCCCTATATGGTTTAATAAAATTTAAATGGTTATTTATTTTGGTAAGCGGATTAGGGTTTGGTTTGCTACACGTCTTAGGTAATTTCCAAAGCGTTCTTGATTTTTTATACGTTATCCCATATGGAGCGATGGGATGTTCGTTTGCATATCTTTTAACAAAAACCAAAAATATAACATTACCTATAATAATACATATGCTGCACAATACTATTTTGGTTATGGTACAAATAATCGGGGGATAAGATGGCTAAAGAAGAAAAGAAAAAAAAGAAAAAATTAAGATGGCAGGTAAAATTATTTTTAATGATATTTATTTTAATATTATATATTTTTCTAATTGGTCCTAAGGGAATGTTTATTAGAGAATTTAAAATTTCTTCAAACAAAATATCTGATAAAATGGATGGTTTGAAAATATTGCAAATATCAGACATACATTATGGCTCTACGGTAAATGAAAAAACGATTAAAACTTTAGTTAAAAAAGCAAACGAAACAAAACCCGATATAGTAATATTTACCGGTGATTTAATAAATAAAAAATATAAAATTACTGATGAAGAAAAAGAAAGTTTGAAAAAAAATCTAAGAAAAATAAAATCAGAGCTTGGTAAATATTATGTTACTGGTGAAGAAGACTTTGAAGATGCTAACTTAATATTAAACTCAGCAATGTTTATAAATTTAGATAATAACCCACAACTTATATACAACATGGATAATAATCCTATTTTGTTAATTGATGAAAATGGTTGTGCAGATTTTTTTAAAAATAACACGAACATTTCTTATTTTAAAATGTTAATTCTACATGATCCAGATAAAATTGACAACGTTAAAGAAAATAATTTCGATGTTGCAATAGCAGGTCATACACATAATGGTACAATAAACATTCCAAAGTTAAGAGATTTATTTATAAAAAGCAAATACAAAAACAGCTATCAAAAAGTTGGAAATACAAGTCTTTATATAAATCCAGGAATTGGTACTGGAAGTTTAAAGGTAAGATTATTTAATCATCCTACAATGTATTTATACAGATTAAGTAAAACATCTACTTAAACGTAGATGCTTTTTCTATTGGTAATGTTATTTTAACCATTGTTCCCTTACCTTGCTTAGATATATATTCCATTGTGCCATCATGTTTTTCAATTATTTCCTTTGAAAAACAAACACCTAATCCTGTACCATTTTTCTTTGTTGTATAAAATGCCGTACCTATTTTATTAGAGGTTTCTTTATCCATACCAACACCATTGTCTTTAATTGTTATAATATATTTATTTTTAAATGCTTTTGCCTTAAGTTCAACTAATCCATTATTATCAATCGCTTCCTTAGCATTTTTAATAACATTTATTAAAACTTGTTTCAATCTATTATAATCCCCTTTAATATATACTTCATAATTTCCTATACTACTTTTAAATTTAATATCGTTTTTAAGTATTAATCCGGCCTCATCACATACATCTTCCAAAAGCATATTTATTTCCATGGGATTCTTTTCTATGTTTAGCTTTGAAACGTTAGAAAAATCTTGCAACAATAAAAGTGTCCTATCAATTTCCTGATTAATTATTCCGATATATCTATTAGCTTTAGCAGGATTATTAATGTCAAACATATCTAAATAACCTTTACATACTGCAAGAGGGTTTTTTATTTCATGAGTTATTTTAAATAATGATTCATATAATTTTTTTTCTTTAGTAATTTTCTCTAGGGAACTATGCATTTTAACTATTGTTTCTACTTTTTCATAAAAAGAAATCATAACATAAAACACTAAATACATAAATACAAATAATATAAAAGTTAAAAATAGTACCCTAATGTTTGTTATTTTGTATGAAAAAACAACAAGATAACATAATCCAAATAATATTTTTATTATTTCAAATATATTAACGAGTTTATACTTACTAAAAAAACCTAGCAAAAATATAATTAAATACTGTAGTAAATATATATAATATGGAATTTGATAAATTTCTGCTAAAAAAAAGGCAGTTAAAAAAGATAATACCAAAGAAGAAAATAATCTTTTTTTATATATTGCAAGTAGTATGGGTATGTTCATTAAAAACGCTAAAGAAAAAGGAAGATTACCAAATTTACTAGAAAAATAAAAACTACTAAACAACGCTAAATCAAAAAAAATCATTTTTTCTTTTTCATATATTGCTTTACTATAAACTAAATAAATAAAATAACAGCATAAAGGAAAAAGTAAATAGATTAAACTCAAAAAAACAGAAGCTACCATATAATCTCCATC
>CANRHO010000063.1 GCA_947630435.1 uncultured Bacilli bacterium | reverse complement strand
TTAAAAAAAAGAAAAAGTGTTCTCACACTTTAATCTATTTTCTCATGATATACTTTATCAAGTACACCATTTATCATGTTTTTAACTTTTTCATCTGAATATTTTTTAGCAAGTTCTACCGCTTCGTTTATGGCTACTACATCGGGAGTATCAGTATATAATAATTCATATATACCCATTGATAAAATAGCTTGATCAGTAAGCCCTAAACGTGATATATTCCAATCTTTTAAATGTTTATTAGCAACATCTTCTAAAGTTGCTTTTTCTTTTATTATACCTTTAACCATATTTTTTACAAAGTCATTATCTATTTTTAGATTTTCATTAATTACGTCATCTAAATTATACGTAATATTACTTTTATCATACATAAATATTTGATAAAGAATGGTCAT
This sequence comes from uncultured Bacilli bacterium, assembly GCA_947630435.1. Taxonomy (GTDB): domain Bacteria; phylum Bacillota_I; class Bacilli_A; order RF39; family UBA660; genus Aphodocola. The sequence continues at coordinate 3,770 of CANRHO010000063.1, read as the reverse complement.
AATAACTACGCGAGCTTCGTTTCTGTTCATATTAACACCCCATTTTATAAATTACTATCAAATTTCTTCATTAATTGTTGCCTTAAATCATCGGTTGTAACTAACGCACAAAACGCAAAATAATTTTGGTCCATATTTACAAACATATCGTTAATTATTATCTGATATTTATCTAAAAGAGCCTTTTCATTAGGATTAGGTTTGTTCATAACCCTTCTTTGAATGTACATAATACATAATTTATCAAGGACGTCTAATAATAGCTTAGAATTATCATCATTTAATATTTCGTTTAATATTTTGCTATATCCTTTAAAATACATATCATGCAATACCCTGTTTTCATTTATACCTTTACAAATAAACAATTGTTTTAGTAAGGATATTATTAAATTATAATTGTTATATCCTGCACGTATTTGAATTTGAGTTGACAAAATGGTTTCATTAGTTGTTCTTGGCATAATTATTCTAGAACCATTAGTGTCCATGTTATAAATTTTTTCAGCGGCCATATTACATAATGCATTGGAAATACCAATATGTGCATCATTAGCATCAAAAATAGTTTCGGTAACAGCCTTATAAAAATTAATTTCATAAAACATAGGATTTTCGTCTTTTAACGTTCCATTTATATATAAAACGCCATGATTAATAACATAATAATCCATTTTATTGATGTTATTATAATTAAGTACTATTAATTTTATTTTAACCGCGAACTTATTAACCATTGGAACTAAATCTTTTGGTTCCATATAACCTAAATTCAAACAAGCGATAAAATATTTTCTAAGTAAATTAAACTCGTCTTCTTCATACCTTGCTCCATTTGAATTCATTGCATGTTCAACAATCGCTTTAATAGGTATTTTTATATCTTTAGATTCTTGTTCTTCGTTCATTATAGTCACCTAATTTCTTTTACTAATATCTTTTTTTAACTCATATAAAATATTTAATGCTTCCATAGGAGATATATCAAGAGGATTTATATCTTCAAGCTTCTTTTTTATTATATCATATTTATCAGTATTTTTTTCTTTTTCTTCGAAATTCATACTTATTTGATTAATGACGTTATGTTTTGACATGTTTTTTTCGTATGTTTTTAAAATTTCGTCAGCACGATTAATTAAACTTTTAGGTAAGTTTGCAAGTTTAGCGACATGAATACCATAACTTTTATCAATACTTCCTTCTTTTACTTTGTGTAAAAACGTAATATTTCCATCTTCTTCATGAGCTGATACATGTACGTTTTTAATGTGTTCTTTATTATTTTCTAAAGCCGTCAACTCATGGTAATGAGTTGAAAATAACGTGATTGCCTTGATGTTATCATGAATATATTCTATTATTGCTTGTGCAAGTGAAATACCATCATACGTTGCTGTTCCTCGCCCTAATTCATCAAATAAAATCAAGCTGTTTTCAGTTGCCCCTTCTATTGCGCGGTTGGCTTCTTTCATTTCTACCATAAAAGTTGATTCTCCAGATACTAGATCATCAGATGCTCCAATACGAGTGAAGATTTTATCAAAAATTGGTAAGCATGCTTTTTTAGCAGGTACATAACAACCTATTTGAGCCATGATTACTATCATTGCCATTTGCCTCATATAAGTAGATTTACCAGCCATATTTGGACCTGTTATCAATTGCATATAAATACCATCTTTAAATATTATATCATTTGAGACAAATTCCTTATCTGATACTTTTTCAACAACTGGATGTCTACCATCTATTATTTCAACTTCCTTGTTATCATTAAAAATAGGTCTTATGTAGTTATTGTTTTCACTAACCGTTGCAAAAGATTGTATAACATCTAATTTAGCTATCGTTTTTGCGGTTAACTGAATTGTTGGAATAACTTCTTTTACTTTATTTCTTATTTCAGTAAATAACGCGTACTCAAGATTTATAATTTTTTCTTCCGCACCTAAAACAAGTGATTCTTTTTCTTTCAATTCAGGTGTAATAAATCGCTCATTATTGGCAAGTGTTTGTTTTCTTTCCCAGCCGAATTCCTCTTTAACTTGCTTTGCATTACCTTTTGATACTTCTATATAATATCCAAAAACCTTGTTATAACCAACTTTTAAATTTTTAATTTTCGTTTCTTGTTTTAAAACATTTTCTAACTTTGCAATATAATCTTTACCACCACTTCTTGCGTATTTTAATTCATCAAGTTCTTGGTTATACCCATTTTTAATTAAATAACCTTCTTTTAACCCAATTGGTGGATTTTCATAAATACTTTTATCCAATAGTTCATATACATCTTTTAAATCATCAATTAATAAATTAAATTTTAACTCTTTTACTATTTCTTTTAATCGTGGTAATACGTTTAAAGATGCTTTTAACTGAAGCAAATCACGAGCGTTAGCATTTCCAAAAGATATTCTGCCACATAATCTTTCTAAATCATATACTTTTTCTAACAACTGTTTTAATTCGTCTTTTAATAAAAATTCGTCCAAAAGTTTTGATACCATATCTAATCTTTTTTCAATTTCTGCTTTATCAATCGATGGATTTTCAATCATTGTTTTTAGTGTTCTTGAGCCCATCGCGGTTTTTGTTTTATCTAAAAGCCATAAAAGTGAATACGTTCTTTGCTTTAATCTTAAACTTTCAGTTAATTCTAAATTCCTTTTAGTATGTATATCCATTTTTAAATAAGTTTTGTAATCTTTTTTTACAACATCTTGTAAATGATCTAAACTTCTTTTTTGACTATTTGATAAATAATTTAATAAAACGCAAACGGAACAAATTATTCTAACATCGCTAATGTTTTTATATAAATGTTTATATTCGTTAATTTCCTTTACATCGTTTTCATAAGAGATCATAATATTATACTTATTTTTTAAAGTATCTATTATTCTAACATCAACGTTACCATTTATGATTAATTCTGATATATTATCATTAACTATTTCGGTTATGATTTTATCTAGTTCATATTCAACCAATACCGAATAAAACTCACCAGTTGATAAATCAGCATACGAAAGTGAAAAACAATGTCCCAAATCCTTTAAAGCTCCAATATAATTATTAGTTTTAGAATCTAACATATCATCAGACATGATCGTTCCTTTGGAAACTATTCTAATTACCTCTCTTTTTACAATACCTTTGGTATCTTTAGGATCTTCTACCTGTTCACAAATAGCAACTTTATAACCTTTTTCAATTAACTTATTCAAATATATATCAGATGCATGATGAGGTACACCGCACATTGGTATTCTTTCTTCTAATCCGGCGTTTTTACCTGTTAAGGTAAGTTCTAAATCTCTTGATACGTTTATAGCATCTTCAAAAAACATTTCATAAAAATCACCAATTCTGTAAAAAAGAATAACATCTTCATAATTATCTTTTACTTCTAAATATTGTTTCATCATAGGACTTACTTTATTTCTATCTACTTCAGTACGTTTCAACTTTAATCACCTGTAATAATTATAACAAATATATTAAAAAAAGTCTTTAACAAAGATTTTTAATCACTAAAAATTTTGCTTAGAATATCTTAAAATTAAATATATTTTCATATTAATATTATTTATTTAATAAATTTTATTAAAAGGAATAAAAATATGGTATATAAAAAAAACTTGTATTTACTTTACTTATTAATTTTTTTAGAATTCATGGTTCTATCTAAATCAAAAATTATCATATCAAGTGTAATTGATTCTTCGTTAATGTTTATTATTAAAGTATTTCCATCTCTTTTT
>CANRHO010000062.1 GCA_947630435.1 uncultured Bacilli bacterium | reverse complement strand
GGTGGACGCTATAGGACTCGAACCTATGACCCCTTGCTTGTAAGGCAAGTGCTCTAACCAACTGAGCTAAGCATCCATAAATACATATATGAGAACGTATATAAATATATCAATATTTTTAAATGTTGTCAAGTAAGTTTTACAAATTTTTGTTAATCTCTTCCAATTTTTCTTTTATCCATTTTGGTAATGATGTTTTAAGCAAATAAAAGCCAAATATTGTTTCTTTTATCATTCTTTTTTTATTCTTATATAAATCATCATTAACTTCTTTTGCAGATAATCTTAATTGATTTTTTTCTTTTGATATATTTAGTATTTTTACGTTTATTACATCACCTATTTCAACAAAATCAGTTATGTTTTTTACAAATTTATCAGTGATTTCAGAAATGTGAATAAGTCCGCTATATTCAGCATCAATACTTGCAAAAGCACCATACCTTTCTATAGATGTTATTCTTGCTTTAACAACATCACCTTTTTTGTATTTGCACATAAATCACACCTCTAGGCTTATTATAACATAACTAATAAACTCTAGCAAACTGTACTTTACTTTGAATTTATCATGCAGTATAATTTATATGGTGATTAATTATGAATAAAACTGAAGAAAAAATAAAAGAAGTATTAAATAAAATAAGACCATATCTAAATCAAGATGGTGGGGATGTAGAATTTGTAAAATTTGAAGACGGAATCTGCTACGTAAAATTGCAAGGAGCCTGCGCTGGATGCATGTTTGCTGATATGACCATAAATAACACCGTTGAGGAAATATTGGTTTGTGAAGTTCCCGAAGTTATAAAAGTCATTAACTTATCTTAAAAAGCTAAACAAAGCTTTTTTTTAATATCCAATCAATACCGGGTATATATCTATTATATAACTTAGAAATATATATATATATTTCCAGTAAAAACAACTCATATTCATCTGCTTTTATAATTATATCTTCTATTTTACTTTCAGGTAAATTATTATTAACAATATCATCATGTAGATCAAAAAAATATGATGGATAAAGGAGTCTTCCATAAAATAATAACGCCTCTTTGTATGTCAAATAATTATTTTTAAAATATTCTTCTACAATTTTATAAGCATTATTACCTTTAAAAAATGCATTTTTCACATATTCTGCAACATCGCGAACTCGGTAATCACATACATAATTAATAGGATTATATAATGAAAATAAAGTATCATCATAGTCAATTCTTTTATGACAAATACTTATATTAACAACTCCTTTTTCTTGATTCGCTAAATTTATATAAGATATAGCATTTTCAGCAAGTCCAATGTAATAATTAGCAAAATTACACAAGTTAGGGTACTTCTGCCCTATTTCATTTATTTGCGCTTCAAAATAATCATTTTTAGTTTCCCAAAGAGTAATCCAATCATATCTTCCTATTATTTTGTCACATTCCATGTTTATGGAATTATTATTAATATGGCAAATTTCTGGTAAAGATATTCTTGCGTCTTTATTAATATATATCTCCATTAAAACATATGGAATATTATTTATATATGTTAATATTTTATTTTCATTATTTACAATAATTTCATGAACTAAAATATTTCTTGAAATCATTTGTCTATTTACTTTATAAAGTGCGTCTATATCAGAAAGTGGTCTATTAAAAATTTGAAAAACATATTCACTTCCCATGTATTTAAAAAAATATTTATCTTTAATATGTGAAATTTCATTAGGATGTAAACTATAGTAATAAGCAATTATGTTTTTCATATAAACCACCTATATAATTTTATGAATTGAAGATAAAAAAAAGAAGCTTATTTAGCTTCTTCAGTTGCTCTTGTTTCTCTTATTACAGTTACTTTAACAGTTCCAGGATACTGCATCTCGTTTTCTATTCTATCTTTAATATCCCGAGCAATTTTATAACTTCCTATATCATCTATTTTTTCAGGTTCTATAATTACTCTTAATTCTCGCCCTGCTTGCATAGCATAAGCTTTTTCAACTCCATCAAAATCTTTCGCAATTGATTCTAACTGTTCTAACCTTTTAACATAGTTTTCTAAAGAATCATTTCTAGCTCCTGGTCTTGCAGCTGACAAACTATCTGCTATAGATACTAAAACAGAAATAATGCTATTTGGATCTTTATCTCCGTGATGAGATTCAATAGCGTTTATGATAATTTCATCTTCACCATACTTTTTAGCAAGATCAGATCCTATTTCCACATGGCTTCCTTCAACTTCAAAATCTATTGCTTTTCCAATATCATGTAGTAAACCAGCTCTTTTAGCAACAGCTACGTTTTCTCCTAATTCAGCAGCCATAATTCCAGCTAAATGAGCAACTTCTTTTGAATGTTGTAAAGCATTTTGACCATAACTAGTCCTAAAATATAGCTTACCTACAATGGTTACAAGTTCAGGATCTAATTTGGTTATTCCCAAGTCAAACATAGCTTCTTCACCATATTCCCTAATCTTGACATTCATTTCTTTGCATATTTTATCATATAATTCTTCTATTCTTGCAGGATGAATTCTACCATCTTTAATTAAAGTTTCAATGGTTTGTTTTGCAATTTCTCTTCTTAAAGGGTCAAAACTTGAAAGAACTATTGCCTCTGGAGTATCATCGATTATTAAATCAACTCCTGTTACTGCCTCAATTGTCCTTATGTTTCTTCCTTCCCTTCCTATTATTCTACCTTTCATTTCGTCATTAGGTAGTGTTACCACTGATACAGTTTGTTCATTAGTAACGTCGGACGCATATTTTTGCATTGACTCAACCAATAAGTTTTTTGCTTTTTTGTCTACTTCTAACTTAGCTTCTGCTTGTTTTTCTTTAATGTAAGCTGAAATTTCAGCACTCATTGAAATTTCTACTTGTTTCATTATTTCTGCTTTAGCTTTAGTTTTAGAAAAACCAGAAATTTTCTCTAACTTTTCTATTTGTTCTTTAATTACATTTTCAGCTTTTTCTTCTAATTTTTGAATATTTTTTTGTCTTTGTATAATACTATTTTCTTTTTCATCAAGCATTTGTTCACGATTTTGAAGTAGTTCGTCCCGTTTTGCAATTCCGTTTTCACGTTGCAATAAACGCTCTTCATTTTCTTTTAACTCTTGCTTTCTTTCTTTTATTTGTTTATCTGTTTCTAATTTAAGTTTATAAGATTCTTCTTTAGCTTCTAATAAAGCGTCTCTTTTTGCTTTATCCGCTTCTTTTTTAGCCTTTTCTATTATGTTTGAAGCTTTATGCTCTTCGGTTTTGTTTTTTAATGTAGTTATAACAAATGCGATAATCGCACCAACAAATAATCCAATTATTAGAAGTAAAGAGAAAATAAGTACATTTCCCATATTTACCTCCATTGTTTTTCATGTATAAACATTTTTATCTATACAACTCTATTTTATACGTTTAAAACTTTATAGTCAAGGCAAATAAGGTTTTAAAATTTTTTTTTACATTTTAATTATTATTTTTTTACTTTTATATATAATTTTTCTTTATGAATCACTTTATTTCCTAGTTTTATTATAGCATATCCTACTTTTTCATTATTTTTATATTTAGATTTATCTTTTATTTGGTAATCTATATTTATTAAATCTTTTTCTTCTAAAGTAATAGGATAATAATAATCATCTTTTGCATAAATATTTTTATTTGGTAAATTCATATTATCTTTATTAAAAACTTTTTGCATACTATAATTATTAAAACCATATTCATATAATTCCTTATGATTTTTAAAATCATTACCATCATTTAAAGTTACTACAATTAAATTTAAATCTCCTTTACTAGCAGATGTAACTAGTGTACGATGTGCTTTTTTAGTAAACCCTGTTTTACCTCCCGTTGTGTATTTATAAGTATAAAGAAGTTTATTTTTATTGGTCCACACATATGTTTTCTCATTGGTTTTAACGGTGTATTTTTTACAACCTGTTATTTTTCTAAATAATGGATCCCCATTTGCATAACGCATTAAAATAGCCATATCATATGCCGTTGAATAATTTTTTGTTTTCTCATCCAATCCATGAGGATTAGAGAAAGTTGTATTTTTCATGCCAATTTCCTTGGCTTTTTTATTCATTTTTTTTACAAATTTTTCTTCTCCGCCAAGATAATCTGCTATCATTAAAGCCGCATCATTAC
>CANRHO010000061.1 GCA_947630435.1 uncultured Bacilli bacterium | reverse complement strand
ATCAATATAATATCTCTAACATTGAAAATCTTCTAATCTCCATTTTTAATAACTTTTAGTTTCTTGCGATTGCCCTAGCAAAAGATTATGTGAAATGCTAATTTTCATTTGGAAGTCCATTTTTAACAAAAAGGAAATAAATCTTCAATCATATTTATTAAAAATAAAAACTTATTCTAATTTTTCTAATTCAAATCTAGAATAAGTTTGATAAAATAATCATTATAAAATTCAGTTTAGTTCTCATATTTCATTCTGGAAATAAATATATTATTAATCTTCTCTTGTTCATTAGTATCGGAAACATTATCAACTACTAAACCATCATCTTTGAACTTAACTTCACATACTACACATTTATCAATGACATCTAAAGAATAATTATCAACTTGCACAGCAAACAAATATATTTTTTTATCCTCTATTATTTGATCAATAACATAATATTCTAAACCATCTTTCAGTTTAATTACTTTATTAATCATAGTGATTTACCTCCAACTCCCTTAATAAGTTCAGAAACAGAAACCCAAGCTTGTGAAACACCATTCTTGTTTGCAACATCAACCGCTATTTGACTAGGATCTATTCCAGATTGAGCACAAAAGTCAGAAATTGATAAACCATTTGTATTTATCATTTGTGCAACCGTACCATCAGGGTTCATGACCGCAAATCTTTTAAAAATCGAACCACTATTTACGTACTGTGATATCAAATTTTCAGCATGAGAACCACTAGTAGCCAAGTTTGCCGTATCGTGCCCTACCGATACATTATATCCTCCAACTTTATTTCCTATTGTTATTCCTGATGTAGGATCAGACGCAGTTGCAGTAGGATCAAGGTGTGGATGATTAACAGTTGTAACATTATTAGGTGTTGGATTTGTCGGATTAATATTTGTTGTATCAACGCTTGCTGTACCCATTTTAGCAGAGGCTAAGTTATAAATCGAACTAGCTACATTAAGTCCTAACCCAGTATATATTGCACCATTTAAAAACCATATTGCATCTCTACAAAATTCTTCCGATTTAAAATACTCTTTTAGTTTTTGAATTTTTCCTTTTATTCCAGGTAAAGGCTCTTCAACACTCTCAACAGGAATTTCTCCATTTAATCTTTGTAACTCTAATTTTTTTCTTCTTTTTGATATTAATCTCTTAGCTATACCACCAGAAATAGCCATAACTGATACACCAACCGTTCCGCAAGTAAAAAATACGGCCGCACCTACTCCTATACCAGTAGCTAAAGCTACCCAAGTTTTCCAAGATTTTTTAGGAGAATTATCTTCGATTTTAGGAATTTCAGGTTTAGGTGGAGTATCATCACTAGTATCCGTAATTGATCCCTTTCGATTATTAATTATTAACTCGTTTATTTCAGCAGCCCTTGCTTGAAAATCATTTTTATCTTCACTTTCAGGCATTTTTTGTATTAAATCACATGCTCTATCTAACGACTTCTTATCTAAATCTCTTTCTGCTTTATTTAATAATTCCTCTATTAAATCTATGCCATTTTTTATTGGTTTATCTTTTGTTTCTTGTTTTTTTTCATTTTCAAAAGACCTTTTTTCAGAATATGCTATGTATATTTTTTGCAAATCTGGATTTCTCATTAAAGTTTCATCAAAAGCATTATGTAATGTTTTTTCTAATTCTTTATCATCTAATTCTATTTCTGCAAGTATCTTAAGAGCTTCATATATTTCTTTAGGTTCATAACCTTTCTTTAAATATCTTCCAAGCAATAGGATCTGCATATTCATTACGTGGATCATTTTTTTCTTAATTAGTTTTCTATCCTCATAAATGGCATGATCTATTGACTCTAATTCCTCATCAAGTTTTTCATCTTGTTCTTTCATAGAAAGATTAGGGTATTCTTCAATTAAGTATATTTGTTTTTCTAACTCCGCATATTTTTGAGCTTTTAATTCTTCTTTTTGATCATCCGAAAGTTCTGTATTATTTTCAATGGATTCTATTTCTTCTTCCAACATATCACATATGTTATCCATCTTTAGTTTTCTTTGTTCAATAGTTTCATTTGTGATAATTTCTTTTTCTCTTATGATCTCAGCTTTTTTGCTAGCCCAATTCATTGGTATCTGATTATAATCAATTACCATATTAGTTATATTATCTACTATTTTACTAGAATTTTTAATAACATTATTGGTTCTTTCCAAAAATTTACCATTATTATTGTAATCTCGCTGTCTTTTAATTGATTCTTCTTTTTTCTTAGCTATTTCATCTTCTATAGAACTAAACATCTCATTTTCAATATTCTCTTCTTCTATAATATTTTCATTATCCATCATTCATTCACCCTACCATTATAAAATTCAGCTATAAGTTCAAGCTTATTATTAGCTTGTTCACTAAAGTAATCCAATAAAGGCTTTAATATTTGCTCGTTTTTTTCTTCAATAAGACCTTCATTAGTACACTTAAAAATCAAAAATTTATTAGTTGGTTCTTCTTTTTCATCTAATTTATTAACAAAAATATACCTTTCTTGCTCATATAATGTCTCTTCCAACGTAATGTATTTACCACTAGATAAAGAAAAAATATCATCTACTTTAACTTGCATACTATAAAACTCCTTTCTAAATAATATGTTTGACTGTCTATCTATTATTTATATAATAACGTATTTTATTTTTTCATAAAATACTTATTTTAAAAAATGTAAAGTTAATGTCTATTTGCTAAGTTTAAACGTCAAATATCCTATTAATGCTATAATTAACATTATTATAGATAATATAATAACACTTATTTTTCCACTTTTATTACCAGCTGAGCTAGAATCTTCTGAAACATACATGTTTTCTAAATATTTTTCGTATGATTCTGATAAATAATAACGTTCCTTACTCTTAAATATATTATCATAATAAGTTTTAAAACTAACTGGTAATTTATTTTTATTTTTATTATATATTTTTTCTATATCATTAAAAGTAGCGTTATTATCTATTTTTTCATCAATTAAAAGTTGCAAACTAGTTATTGCAAATGCATACAAATCAGTTTTTTCTGATACAATTTTATATATTGGATCTTGATATTTTGGATAAACCTCATTATTAATTACGTTTTTCTTAATTACAAATGCATCACAATCAATCAATTTTACATTGCCTTTTTTGTCAAAGAATATATTATCAGGGTTCAAATCACATATATATATATTCTTTTTATGTAATTTTTTCATGACATCTTCAATAGCTTTTATTTTTTCTATTTTTTCTTCAAAGCTATAATTAGATGTATTATGCCATAAAGCCTCACCTTCTGGTAAATACTCCATTATGTATCCAACAAATACGCCGTCGTAATAAACCAAATGTTTAGGCTTTACAATTTCTTCTATATCAAGGGTTTTTATATACCTTAGAGTTTCTTCCCTATCTTTTATATAAGTAAATGATGTAGATGTAAACATTTTTAATATTCTACCATCTTCAGTAAGATATATATTACCAGATCTACCCGTTGCTATTTTCTTTACCAATTTTAAGCTTTTATAATCTATTGAGTCTTGAGGTATGTCTCTAAATTTATCATTTAATCTTCTAGTTGAAACGATACTTGTTACATTAACACTAAGGAAACTTCCATCTTCGTTTATACCAACCTCGTAAAATCCTAAAGCTCTATATATTATAAGCATGTTTGTATCATGTTCATCAACCGTTACAACAACGTTTCTTGATCCCACTTCTGAAGCCACATAAATAACTGCTTCAATAAGCAATGCTTCCATATTTTTATTTTTAAAATCATCTAAAACGTATAACTTGCTTATTTCAACTTGAGAAGAATTATTATTATTTTTAAATTCAAAAGTAACATAACCAATTAACATTCCATTAGTTTGAATAACTATTGTTAATTTATTTTTAAAATATTCAGGTATTATGTAATCATCAATGTCTAATAAACAATCTTTCTTAATATTATCACTTGAAAAAGTATTAACGATGTCCGCAAATACATCAAAATCAGTTTCTAAAATTCCAACGTTAATATTTTCTTTTTTTACTAGATTAATCACGAAATAACACCCTCTATCATAATACTAATATAATTATACCTTTTTTTTATCATTTTTTCTATAAAAAAGAAAAAAAGATGAAAAAAACCATCTTTTAATCATTTATTTCATTAATAATCTTTTCAATTTTAGATCCATATTCAATTGATTCATCATAAATGAACCTTAAATCCGGAATTTTCCTTATTTCTAATTTTCTTTTAGCA
>CANRHO010000060.1 GCA_947630435.1 uncultured Bacilli bacterium | reverse complement strand
CATTCTTTTTAATCTTAATTTAACTGCCAATTTTATATTCCTCCTTCATACGTATTAATTCTAACATAATCACATTTTGTTGTCAACCTTTTTTGTTAACACTATATTTTAAAATATTTAAAAAGGATTCTAAATAAAATCCTCTTTAACTTCTTCATCTATTTTCTTTTCTACCTCTTCTTCATCTTCAATTGTTTCCCATGGTTCTTCATCATCTTCGATGGCTATTTTAACTTTTTCATCATTTACAACTTCTATACCTAATTCTTTTTCTATATCAAACTCTATAACATCATCTTTAACCTTAACATTACTACAACTTGGTTGTTTTAACGCTCTTACTATTATATCACTTCCACTTATTGATGTTCCCGTTTTAGTCTTAACATTAACTGTTTCAGTATATTCTATATTCTTTGTTGCTACAGCAGTTTTTTGATCTTCATCATAAGAATACCATATATTTATGTCAAAATGGCCATCTATTACCACTTTGTCATTTACAACAGATCCTTTAAAATTATGATTTATAACCCAACAACCAAGAATTGTATTAGCATTATGTTCTGCAAGAAGGTTATAATTATTTTTAAAATATTTTTTCCCCTTTCCAATTACTGCTTTTGTAACTATTTCCTTAAACATTAGAATCTCCTCCTCGTTTTAATCTATGCGTTTACACTAAAAAAAGTGCTAAAAATAGCACTTTTTATTCAGATTCTAATTTATCTAATATTTTTTTAGTTACATCTATTGCTTTTTCTTTTAATGCAATAGCTTCTTTTTCAATTATCGGTGTTGCTTTTTTCTTCGCATATTCCACTAATTCTTCCGCTTGCTCTTTTAATTGAGAAGCTTTTTTCTTAGCAATTTTTAAAGCCTTTTCTTTATCTAAATCTTTCGTTTCTTCTATGATGTTAGATACCTTTTGTTCAATTTGCTCCCTTACTTCTTTAACATCTATTTCCTTTGCTTTTTCTAATAATTCATTAGCTTTTTTCTTCAAAGCAGCCCTTGTTTGTTTACCAGTTTTAGGTGCAAATAAAACTCCTATCGCTGCACCTATCGCTGCTCCCAAAACAAATTTACCTGCATTACTCTTCTTTTTCATCTTCGTTTCCCTCCGTTTCCATGGCTTCTATTTTCTTTTTCTTCCTTTTAAAAATACCTTTAACAAAAACAATAATTGAGTCTGAAATAATTTCGGTTAAAGCTGATAATTTATCAGTTACACTATCAACTATACTAAAAACTCCGTTTAATGACTTTACTTTTTCATCTACATCATCAACTATTTCACCAACCCTATTCATTGTTTTAATAACCTTAACACATATTATAATTAATAATACTATTAAGATACATAATAGTATATAAATAATAATTGGTAAATATGATCCTAAAAAACCTGTCATTACTCTTCATCCTCCTTATTTTGGTACATAGTATCAATTAAGTTAAATAAATCCTGTTCTTTTGTATCATCGTCATCATCATCGTCATCAGTAGTTTTAACTTTTTTACTTAAATCATTTTTAGAAGACTTAATTTTTTCTTTATCAACGTCTATCTCTTTAAAATTAACGTTTGGTAAAATCATATCATCATCGTCATCATCATCTTCTTTTTCTATTTCAGCAACTAATGGTTTTTCTTCTTTTACTTTACTAGCTTTTTTATTTTCTCTGGAAAGTGTTTTTTCTTTTTTTTCCATTTCTTTTTCGGCTTCTTCTATTGTTTTTTTACTTAGTCTTTTCATCGTGCTTTCAATTTCATCATCCATTGCCCCATACGCCTTTTTTCTTACTTCATCAAAACTTACTTCGTCATTATAAGAATTTGATTTTTCTTTTGAAGAATCGTCTTTAAGGCTATTTCCTTCGTTATCTAAAAGTCCATATATAGGTGAAATAATAGGACTAGGTTTAAATTTTTTCGTTTCTTCTTTTCTTTTACTTCCTTGGTACAAAATCCGTGGAGTAGTATCTTCCCTTACAGAAGGTTGTATAATTGGTTCTGGTTTATTACTTGCAACCATAAAATCTTCATCGTCAAACTCTGGAAAATTAAAGGCCGTTTCCTTTTTTTCAGAACGAGAATGAATTTCTACTTCAGGTACGTTTTTATCCTCAGAAACATCCTCAAAATAAAGTTCTTCTATATTTTCTTTGTTTTCTTTAACTGGTTCTTTAACAATTTCTTCCTTTTTATCTAATCTCAAACTTTTTTTTGATGGTTTTTTTATTTCTTTTTCGTCATCTTCTTCATCAAATAAGAAACTTTTCATTTTATTTAATTTACTCATAAGTCCCATACTGATATCACACCTTTCTTTTATTTTGCATTAGTAGCTGACGTATTTTTTTCATTCGTGGTTGTTTTTTTTATTTCTATTTCTTTTTCCGGTTCAGCCGATTGATCTTCGTCATCATATTTATCATATTCTTTTATATATTCTAAGAAGTTACCCTCTTTTTCTTTATTGTCAAACAATTTATAAACTTCTTCCTTAGATCCAAACGAACCTTGTTCTTGCATTTTTTTCAAAAGAGAATCATTAAATTTAACACTAGATAATATATAACTTATATCTTCCATCGCAGAATTAAGATCTTTTTTATCTACATACGTTTCTATTTTAGCATAATTATATACCATTTGCACATATAATTTATTATTCTTATTTAGAATTTCAACATATCCTGCTTTTTTACCATGTTTTAATTTTTTTGAGTAATAAGCATTTTCATCTATTTTATAATTTAAATTATTTTTATAATAATAGCTTACAATATCAACGTATAAATAATAAGTTATATCGTTTCTTTTTAACACATCATTATATGTATTAGCATCCACCCTAACAACTCCACGTGGAGCATAATATTTATATCCTTTACCTATTTTATTATACAAATTTATATTCAAAGATAATATTTTATCTACTACTTCCTCATGGTTTTTACTATCCATTTTTGTTACTGTACAACCAGTTAATAAAAGTAAAGTAAGAATCAGCAATAAAACTTTTTTCAATCTATTCACCTACTTTAGAATAATTATAACAAATATTTTAAAAAAATGAAACCTTTTACTAATCTTTGTATGCCTCTAATCTACAAATTTTAACACCTTGTTTATTAAATCTTTTTTCATACTCAGTTGCAATATTACCCACTATCATATTATTATATAAATCCATTGTTACGTTTTTAAGCATATATCCATAAGTACTTAGTGATTCTATTGAAAATGAAAATAGATCTATGTTATCGGTTTTTTGAAAAATCTTTTTTTCACCTTTAAATATTTTGTCATACTTTAATAAAAATTCGTGAGACGTAAGCCTTCTTTTAGAATGTCTTTTCTTAGGCCAAGGATCAGAAAAATTAAGGTATATAGTATCAACTTCTTTATTAAACACTTTTTCTACTTCCTTAGCATCCATTCTAATTAACCTTAGGTTTTTAATATCTTCATTTTCTAATTTTTGTACCGCTCGAACAATTACACTATCATACATTTCTATACCAACGTAGTTAATGTTTGGGTTTTGTTTTGCCATGCCAATTATAAAATCACCTTTCCCCATTCCTATTTCTATATTAATTGGATTATCATTTTTAAAAACACAATCCCACTTACCATAAAAATCATATGGGTTTAATATAATATAATTAGATGATTTAATAATTTCTTCTTTATTTTTCACGTTTTTTAATCTCAAAATAATCACCACGTATAATTATACACCAAAACCCAAAATAAGCATATAATTAAATGAAAGCTAATTTATAGGAGGTTAAATATGAAAAGTGAAAGAAACAACTTTATGCCACAAATGGCGCCTTTCCCTGGCATGGGAAATATGCCAACAAATATGATGATGTTTCCTAATTATATGAATGATAATTATTCTAACTTAGAAAACAAAGTAAATTCACTTGAAAAAAAGATCAACGTTTTAGAAAATAGAATTTCAAGACTTGAAAACCCATATCAAACAACAAATACCCAAAGTTACCAAAACACGGTAACTAATACACAAAATGGTATACCTCAATACCAAACAACTCAAAGTGGTTCAACATCTTATCAAACAACGCAAAATAATACCGGTTATAACGGAGAAATGTACATGATGTAAAAAAGCCTACGTGACGTAGACTTTTTTTAATACTTATAACTTTGGCTGTTTAATCTTTTTATTTCATCAATTGTTTCTTTATTTTCTAATTGTTTAAATACTTCAATTCTATCACTATATCCAGAATTCATAGTGTTTGCATAGCGTATATACTGGGTACTTCTTCTTGAATTTAAGGATAAAACATAAACATTAATTAATGTTTCTAAATCATTTTGATCTAAGCTAGATACATATTCTGCAACATTATGTACTTCATTCATATGATCTTGCAAAATATCTCTAT
>CANRHO010000059.1 GCA_947630435.1 uncultured Bacilli bacterium | reverse complement strand
TTATAGCAAAAAAACTAGATTTAATCTAGTTTAATAATGATATGTAATAAAATAGAAAATTTTAAGCCTTTGAAAAAGATATCTTAAACTAGTTGTTTTACATATTGTAATTACTAATATTATAATTATTTTGTTTTAACTTTTAAACCTTTGACCCTATATTTATCACATGTTATATATTCTTCTTAATACATCCTAACTTATTTATTGGTGTATTTCAATAACATCTTAATCATGTACATTTTGTTATGGTATTTAGCATTATTTGTAATTTTGAAAATCTTTTTTCTACTTTACCAGTTATCTCATAAATACCTGGAACTGGTGTATTAAAATACTTATTATACGTCCTAGGAAACATTACAAGTTCTATTTGTCCATATGAATCACTAGCATTTATAAACATCATTTTCTCACCGGTTTTGGTATCTATTTCTTTTTTTCTTTCAAAGTAAAGAACCATTTTAATATATTTATCAAAGTATTGTTCTAACATATTAGTTGTAATACTATCATCAGTAATGTATTTACTAGTTGGATGATTGCTTATATAAAATCCAAATAATTCTATTTCAAACTTTGTTAATTCTTCTTTACTATATTCTTCATATTCTTTTATTTCTGGCTTTAATACCAAACCTTCATCTAAATCAGCACATAATTCTGCATAGTTAATTGCATCATCTAAATTTTCTATTAACGTTTTTTTAGTTTTGCCATAGCAATCTAAAGCACCTGATAAAATTATGTTTCTTAACACATCTTTACCAAGTTTATAGCTTCTTTTAACAAAGTCCAAATAAGAGGTAAAATTCCCATTATCATTTCTTTCTTTTATTATGGCTTTTGCAGTTAACGTACCAATACCTTTTATTAAAGATAACGGATAAATAAGTTTATCTTGCTTTATCTCATATTTATCAGTTGAAATATTAATTTTTGGAGTTACTATTTCTACACCTAACCCTTTACATTCATCTATTGAATTTTTTGTTTTATTTACTAATCCAATATAATTATTTAAAACTTCCTTTTCAAAATATAATGGATAATGAACTTTTAAATATGCTATTTTATATCCTAATATCGCATAAGATACAGAATGTGCTTTATTAAATCCATAATTAGCAAACTTAAGAATTAAATTATATATTTCTTCTGCCGTTTGCTTCGTATATCCTTTAGAAAGACTTCCATTTATAAATTTTTCTTTATAAGACAAAAGCACATCTTGTTTTTTCTTACTCATTGCCCTTCTTAATTCATCCGCAAGAGAATATGAAAAACCAGCCATCTTACTTGCTATTTGCATTATCTGTTCTTGATAAATAATTATTCCATAAGTACTAGATAAGATATCTTTTAAATCTTCATGAATGTAAGTTACCTTTTCTTTTTTATGCCTCCTTAAAATATATGATGGTATGTTCTGCATAGGACCCGGCCTAAAAAGTGCTACCGCTGCGATTAAATCTTCTATTTTTTCTGGTTTTAATTCACAAACAAATTTTTTCATTCCGGCAGATTCAAATTGAAATATACCATCTACTTTTGCTTTTTGAAATAGTTCAAAAGTCTTTTTATCATCAAGTGGAATATCAGAAAATTTAATATCTTTAACAGAAGATAATATTTTATTAATAATACTTAGGTTTTTAAGTCCTAAAAAATCCATCTTTAAAAGCCCTAAATCTTCAATGTAGTTCATGGTATAACCACACAAATAAGTACCATCTGAATTAAGCGCTAAAGGTATATAATTACTTAAGTTTTTACTAGATATGATAATACCCGCTGCATGAACTGACGTATGTCTTTTTAAACCTTCTAAATGAAGCGATATATCATAAATTTTTCTTAATTCCTCATCATCGTTTAAGATTCTTTTAACATTTATATTATTAAGCTGGTATTTTAAATCTTTTTTATCATCAAAATACTTTAATAAGTTGTCCGTCTTAAAATTACTAACATCAAATATTCTTGCAACATCCCTAATTACTTGCTTCGCAAGCAAATTAGAAAATGTAATAATTCCACACACTTTATTACTTCCGTATTTTTCGTTTACATATTTTATTACTTCATCTCTTCTTTCAGCGTCAAAATCGACGTCTATATCGGGCATTGTAACTCTTTGTGGATTTAAAAACCTTTCAAATAACAAATCATATTTGATCGGGTCTATATCAATTATACCTAAACAATAAGAAACTAAAGATGAAGCTGCAGATCCCCTTGTATTTACTAATATTTTGTTTTTTTTAGCATACTTAACATAATCCCATACCACTAAAAAGTAATTACAAAATCCCATTTTTATTATTATGTCAAGTTCATATTTTAGCCTTTGTATATACTTTTTTGGAACCTTGCCATTAAGCCTTTTATTTAGTCCATAAACACATAAATCAGTTAAATACTTTTTCTCATCAAAATCTTTATCATCATTGTAAACCGGTAATAAATCTTCATGTTTAGGAATTTCTAAATTACACAAATTGCTTAAGTATAAAGTGGTTTTTTTATCTTCTATACTTACGTTAATCTTTAAACTAACATCTTTTTTTAAATCATAATTTTCATCCTTTATCTTATAAAGATATGGTAAATATTTTATTTCATCTTTGTTTAAAGTTAAAGTTTTATTAATAAATACTTTGTTTTCTTTTAACTTTTCTTTTTCTTCTTCGTTTTCATATCCTATAAATAAATCTTCACAATATAATTTCAACTCTTCTTCTTTTTCTTTATATTCGTATGGAATAACTACTACTAAATCACTTAAATATTTCCTTAAATTATCAAAATTTAAATTATTATCACTGATAATGGTGTTTATGTTACACAAATTTTGATAGCCGTGATAATTCTTTGCATATAATAAAATGGTATAATCAAGTTTTACTTCTAATCCTATTATCGGTTTAATACCATTTTTCTTACATTTATTATAAAACTCCATAACCCCAAACAAGTTGTCATCACATATGGCCACTGATGTTATGTTATTTAAAGAAAGTGTAGATAATAAATCATCTATCTTTATTAAACTTGTTAAAATAGAATAGTCTGTTTTGATCCATAATGGAGTATAATTCATATCTATCACCTTCCTTCCTATTAATATTTTACTACAAATACTAATTTTTTCATATTTTAATTTGACTAATTAACGATTATATGTTAAAGTTATTAGGCAAACACGTATTTAAGGAGGATTTAAATATGGCTAAGAAAGTATCAACTAGAAAAGGACTTCATGGAAATAGTCGTTCACATGCTTTAAATGCAACAAAAAAAGTACAAAAAGTAAATATGCAAAAAGTATCCGTTGGTAAAGATACTGTTATAATGAGTGCTAGAGAAGCTAAAAAATTCAAAAAAAATGATACTAAATAATAAAAACACTTAAAAATTAGTTTTAAGTGTTTTTATTATTTGCTTTTTGAAAAAGTTATTTCTTGAATTAATAATTGGGTAGTCTTATCAAGATTTTTTATTGGATCATGTTCTAATTTAATAATTATGTATTTCGATTTATTTGAATTATTTAGCGTAACATCACCTAAACTCTTTAAATTAAGTGCTCTTGAAGCAGAAAATTTATATGCTTTTGATTCATCTGAATAATCTTTATCTTCTAAACTTTTAGAATTTGAGATGTAAAAAGTTACTTGATTTTCAGTTGTTTCTGTTCCTACTTTAGTAGTAAAACCTAATTTATATTTTGCTGATATAGTAATACGATCATAATCTATATACTCTTGTGGGATAGTAATGGTAGCAATAATGGTTGTATTATACGTTGAGTTAAGTAAAAGCTTGTAAGGACAGCCTTGAACTTTACCATCATATAATAACCCACACTCGTTTGCGTCTTTACACTTATCTTTATCATCACCTAAAATTTCCTTATCGGCAGCAGTATAAAAATTATCATTTGGTATCTTTGGGGCTAAAACGTACTTATATCCATCAAAAGAGTATGTATCATCGGTCTGTAACTTATAATCTTTTTGTTCTTCTCCACCATCAACAACACATATTTCAGCATTTTTTTGGAAATCTTCCCAATCGTTATTACCAGTTTCTGGGTTAGTGACATCTTTTTCTAAATAACCTTTATCAATAAGATCTTTAACTTTAACACATGTATTAATATTTTCCGTTTCCATATATGCACTAGCTATATCAACGATTTCTTTAGCTGCGATATACTTAGCTTTTTCTTTAGAATCACTTATGCTCTTTAATACGTTTGTTGTTGCAATAACAAGTATTACGGAAAGAACTGCTATTACTGCAAGTAATTCAATTAAAGTAAATCCATTTTTTTTCTTCATACTATCACCTATCATCATAATATCATTATGATGATTTTTAGTCAATTTTATACTTATTAAAAAAGGAACTTTTACGTTTCTTTTACTTTTTAGAATATATAAATAATTAAAAAATAACGCCATATACTATAACTTAAAATTCATTTAAAGTACAATTTACACAAAAATTTTGTTAACAATTCTTTTAAACCATTAAATCACTTTTCCTTTTATTTCCGTATTATTTTGGTATTGTTGAACGTTTTCGGAATTTATTTCAAATCCATTCATATATATCGTATA
>CANRHO010000058.1 GCA_947630435.1 uncultured Bacilli bacterium | reverse complement strand
CTTAGTGATACTCTATAATAATCTTTTTTCTTATAAGATACTGATACATCATATTTATACGAATCCTCATTATTTATTAATTCCATTTGTGCCTCTAATTTATATCCGGATGTTTTTTCTACTTTATCTGAAATTTTATCCAACACCGTTTTTTTCGTTTCCTTTCCACAACCAGTTAAACATATTACGCAAAAAAATACCAATAAATAACATAAAATTTTTTTCATTAATTCACCTCTTTTATTTTCAATTAATTATATGGTTAAAAAATGGTAATATTCGCGTATAAAATATATTTTTTTGATTATCATATAAGTATAAAAGGAGGAAAATTATGAAAACATTGCAAGTTATAGCATTAACAGTTATGATAATTGGTGCATTAAACTGGGGATTAATTGGCTTATTTGATTTTGACTTAGTTGCAACAATTTTCGGTGGAACTGGAGCTTTAGGTTCTAAAGTAGTATATATTTTAGTTGGTATTTGTGGTTTAATAGGAATTAAAACACTAGTAGAACTAATAAACGAAGTTAAGTAAAAATAGTTTTCATTAATTTGAAAACTATTTTTAATACTTAACATCAACAAGGGTTAAACCTTCGGCAGGAGCACATGAAAACGCACTTGTTCTATCTTTTTTATCTAATAAAAATGGAATTATATTTGGGCTTATTTTTTCTTCACCTATTTTAATTAGTGTTCCTACCATATTTCTTATTTGATATTTTAAAAAGCCTTTACCTTTAAAAGTTATTGTTATAATGCCATTTTTTTCTTTTATATTAATAGATAATATATTTCTTATTTTATTTTGTCTTTTATCTTCGCTTGATGTAAACGTAGTAAAATCATGAGTTCCTTTAAGATATCGTATTGCTTTTTTCATTTTTTTAACGTTTAGTTTTTTGCAGTATTGAAACACGTGGCTGCGAAGTAAAGGATTATATTCATAAGTATTGATTTTATATTCATATATCTTATACTTAACCATGTATCTAGCATGAAAATTATCATTTACTATTTTTACATTATTAACATGTATATCTGCGGGTAAATAACTATTTAATGCCATCTTAAGCTTATAAGGAATAATATCTTTTTCTAAATCAAAATGAGCTTTTTGATGAAGCGCATTAACTAATGCATCGGTTCTTCCGGAAGAAAATATAGTAACTTCTTTATTTCCGTTAATACTGGTTAATACTTTTTCTAATTCTTCTTGAACTGATCTTTTTTTAGGTTGTTTTTGATACCCATGAAAATTCATACCACAATAAGAAAAATCAATTAGAAATCTCATCTTTAACACCATCCTAACCATATAGTAATATAAATAATTATAATAGGAATAACAATTAATATTTTATCAAACATGGTTACTTTATTATCATGGTAATTTGTTCTTCTTTTTGATTTGCCATAAAAACGAAGCCTCATAACCTTTGACATACGCCTTGATACCTTATATGATAACGAAATAACTGGAAAAAACATTTTCCTAAAAGACTTAAATAAATTTTTATGGTAAGCAACACCTCTATACGCCATTGATTTTCTTATTACTTTTGATTCCTCAAACATGGTAGATATAAATTTTATGTCCATTGCTATTCTAAGGGAAATTTTAGATACTGGAACGCCTATCTTTTTTAATTTAGAAAAAGTACATTCGAATCCCCAGGCTATTTCACTTAAGGAAGTAGTAAAAGTAAGAATCAAAATTAGAAGAACTATTAAGACAAGCTTTAAAGCAATCATTACGGAAAATAAAACATTGATAGTAATAGCAAAAGTAATTAACAATATAATGATATATAACGGACATATTACCATAACGTTTGAAAAATAAGCAAATAGATTTATCTTGGTATTTAAAATTATGATTGATAAAAATAAAAACATAACTAATAACGATGTATAATCTTTTATTAAAATAATATCAATGAAAGATATAATGAACCATATTATTTTCATTTTAGAATTCATAAGGTGCACTTTAGAGTCACCGGTAACATATTTTAAAAAAGGATACTTATTATTCATACGGCACCGCCTTCTTTTGATCTTCAAACTTATTTTTTTCTATAGCGGATTTTATTGCCCTTACCAAAGAGTTCATGTTAGGTAAATATCCTAAATCAACTCCGGTTTTATCATATATTATTTTTTCAGTTCTAATAACGCTTGGAACTGGAGCGTTATTTTTATCCAAAAGATCCACGTTTGAGAAAACATCCAGTTTGTTTCCTTGGACAACTATCTTTCCTTTGTTTAATACAACAACATTATCTACTATCTCATAAAGCATATCAACATCATGAGTAACAATTATTATTGTTTTTAAATATTTTTCTTTAAGAATTCTTAATAAATCCATAAGATTTTTCTTGCTATTATTATCAAGCCCAATCGTTGGCTCATCTAAAATTAAAAGTTTAGGGTTAGAAATCAAAACAGAAGCTATTGCAACCCTTCTTTTTTCTCCACCATTTAACATGGAAGGATTTCTTTTTAGGTACGTTTTATCCAACCCAACCATTTTAAGAACCTTTACAACCTTGGTTTTTATGTTTTTATTTTTAGGATTAAATATTTTTTCTGCAAAAGCAACTTCTTCTCCTACACTATTACAAAAAAACTGCTTTTCTGGAAATTGATAAACCAACCCAACATCATACCTAAACTTGTTGAATTTAAAACTTTTTTTAAACAATTCATACTTTCCGATTGTTATTTCACCAGAAGTAGGCATGGTTATTCCGTTCATAAGCTCTAGCATAGTTGATTTCCCACTTCCTATTGAACCAATAATTCCATGAATTAAATTACTTTGTAGATACATATTTATATCACTGAGAGCCTTTTTCTCATCTTTCATATTATAATTGTAATAAAAACTAACATTTTTAAACTCTACTTGCATACTAAAGACACCAACCTTTCTAGATCAAGTTCTAAAGTGTCTATTATTTTATATACCTTTAATTTCTGTGATAGTTCTACAGCAAAAGGAACTTCAAGGCCTATTTTTCTCATTACTCTTTCTTCGTTAAATACCCAAGGAAACTTACCATCAATGATAATTATTCCTTCGTTTAAAACCACTAATCTATCTGAATATTTAGCTTCATATAAATCATGTGTAAATGATATTATGGTAACTCTTTTGCCTTCATTATATTCTTTTAATAACTTAAGAATGTCATCTCTTTCGTTTACATCTATCATTAATAACGCATCATCAAGTATCAATATTCTAGGTTCAAGCATAAGAGCACAAGCAAGTGCTACTTTTTGTTTTTCACCACCTGATAGATTAGATGGATTTTCTTTTAATAACGAATCAATGTTTAACTTTTGTGAAACCTCTTTTATTTTTTTTCTTATGGTTTTAGGCGCTACCGCCATGTTTTCAAGTGAAAAAGCAAGTTCGTCCTCAACGGTTTCACATGCAAAAAAATTATCGGGAGTATCAAATAAAAATCCGATTTTTTCTCTTATATCATAAACGTTTTTTTTATTAAGAGGTAACCCAAATATGGTTATGTTAGAATATGATTTTTCAAGACCTGCTAAAATTTTAACAAGCGTGGTTTTTCCAGCTCCATTAGATCCTGCTATAGTAACCCAAGAACCACGTTCTATACTTAAATTAAAGTTATCAAAAATAAACTTATCATTATATCTAAAAGTTAAATTTTTTATACTTAATATATCCATACCTGCACCTCATTTAATGTTTAAGGAATTATTATATAATAAAATATTAAAAAAAGCTACATTTAAATAGCTTTTTTTCATTCGTATGAACTGCAATCCGTAGGAACTTCATTACTATCAGTTTGATATAAACCAGGGCAACAAATATGACCTATAAATTCCTTATTTTCAGTTATTTCAAGATAACCTTCACAATTACCATCACCACTTGGATTTTTAATTTCACTTTTTTTCAAACCATAACCAGTTAGGCTAGATAACCCATATTTCCCAGTTTTTTTTAAGTTTAACCAAACATCTGGTCCTAACGTTTCAATTGTTTTTTCTAGCTTTTTAGCTTCTTCAATGTTGGCTTTCTTTTTTTGATTCAATACAGCTGTCCCTGCAATAGACATTATTACCACCAAAACAACAATAACTGCTAATAACTCAATTAATGTAAATCCTTTTTTACTATTATGCATTTTATCTCTCCTTTTTACTTTGAATATTATAATCTATTTTAGCTAACAACTTTAAAGGTAATAATTTACAACCTACAACACCTAATTTATTTATAAAGCCCGGAATAATAATTAGTTTATTTTTAAACATCTTATTAATTGCATATTCTGCCACATAATCACTAGATAATCCCTTTAAAGCAAATTTAACACCTGCTACATTATTAAAATTCGTATTAACTGGTCCTGGACATAAAGCAGATATTTTAACATTTGATTTAATCTTTCGTAATTCTTCATAAATAGACACCGTAAGCTTTAAAACATAGGATTTAGAAGAATAATACGTTGCCATTAAAGGTCCTGGTAAAAAAGCCGCGGTAGAAGCCACATTTAGTATTCTACCTTTATCCTTTTTAACCATTTCTTTTATGTATAACTTGGTCAATATATGTACGGCCTTTATATTAATATCAATCATATTTAAATCTTTTTCTAAATCCGTTTTATCAAATTCACCAAATATTCCATATCCAGCATTATTTATTAATACATCAACATCTTTAAACTTCTTAAATAAGTTTTTACATTCTT
>CANRHO010000057.1 GCA_947630435.1 uncultured Bacilli bacterium | reverse complement strand
TTCTTTAATATGTATATATCTTTTGATTTAACTGTTTTAACAACAATTTTTTTACCATCAACGTATTCTACAACACCATCTGATTTTGATGTAACTGCTACACCACTGTCCTTAGCAGCTTGTGCTTCAACACCAGTTGCAACAAGAGGAGCTTCAGCTTTCAAAAGAGGTAATGCTTGACGCTGCATGTTAGATCCCATTAACGCACGGTGTGCATCATCATGATCAAGGAATGGTATACAACTTGTAGTTACCGAAACAATTTGTTGTGGTGCAACGTCAATATAATCTATTTCCTCAGGTGATGCGATTATATTTTCACCATTTTTACGAGCTGGGCAATGTTCCTGTACAATAATACCATTATCCATCTCAACCTTAGCTTGTGCTATTATATGACCATTTTCTTCATCAGCGGTTAAATAATCTATTTGATCTTGTAATTTACCATTTTTTACCCTTCTATATGGCGTCATGATAAATCCATAATCATTTATCTTTGCATAGTTCGCAAGTGATGTAATAAGCCCTATATTAGCTCCTTCTGGTGATTCAATAGGACATATTCTACCATAGTGAGATACGTTAACATCACGTACTTCCATAGCAGCTCTATCACGAGATAACCCACCTGGTCCTAAGGCAGATAAACGACGTTTGTTATTTAATTCTGATAATGGATTTATTTGATCCATGAATTGTGATAACGGACTTGATCCAAAAAATTCTTTAATAACCGCAGTTATTGGTCTTATATTAATTAATGTTTTAGGAGTAGCTGTTTCAACATCTAAAGTAGTCATTCTTTCACGAATAACCCTTTCCATACGAGCAACACCTATTCTAAATTGATTCTGTAATAACTCTCCAACTTGTCTTAGACGACGGTTAGATAAGTGGTCTATTTCATCGATAGATCCAACGTTTTGTAAAAGATTTAAATAATAGGATACAGATGCATATATATCTGATATAGTAAGTGTTTTAACATCTATTGATTGATCATTACCAATTACCTTAATAATCTTATTAGGTTCAATTGGTGAGTAAATATTAACAACTTGAACCATCGTATGATTATCAAGTTCTTTATCCATAGTAGCATCTACCATACCATAGCCGTTAGCTAAAATTGGTTTTAAAATTTCTAACACTTCATTAGTTATCTTAGTTCCAGATTTAACCACTACCTTGCCATCAATTTTAACATCCTCTGCTAATGTTTGATTTAACAAACGATCAACAACGTTAAGTTTTTTATTAAATTTATAACGACCAACCTTAGCTAAATCATATCTAAAGTTATCAAAAAATCTAGTAATTAATTGGTTCTTTGCACTATCAAGTGTTGCTGGTTCTCCTGGTTTTAATTTTTCATAAATTTCAAGTAATGCTTCATCAGTATTCTTAGTAGAATCCTTTTCTAAAGTATTCTTTAAGTATTCATCTTCCCCATATAGTTTTAAAATGTCATCATCACTAGATAAACCAAAAGCCCTTAAAAAGGCAGTAATAACAACCTTTCTATTGCGATCTATTCTAACATCAACAACATCTTTACTATTTAATTTATATTCAAGCCAAGTACCTCTAGTAGGTATTATTTGAGAAGATATAATAGAACGACCATTTTTATCTATCTCTCTTCCATAATAAACACTTGGAGATCTTACTAATTGTGATACAATAACACGTTCTGACCCATTAAATATAAATGATCCAGAATCCGTCATCAATGGCATATCTCCCAAGAATATTTCTTGCTCTTTTACTTCACCGGTTTCATTATTAAACAAACGAGTTTGAACCTTTAATGGAGCAGCGTACGTAGTCTTCTTCTCCTTGCATTCTTTTATTGTATGTCTTGGTTCATCAAATGAATATTCACCAAATTCTAAAGATAATGTTCCAGAGAAATTTTCTACTGGGCTTATTTCCTCTAACACTTCTTTTATTCCATCTTGAATAAACCAATTATAAGACTTTGTTTGTATCTCAAGTAAATCTGATAATTCTAAAGAATTATTAACTCTTGAGAAGTCTCTTCTTTCACGGTATTCGTTTACTTTTTTTATCTTATAAGCCACTCAATTCCACCCCTAAACTATATAAATTTTTAAAGAACATGTCTAAATTTAAAGACACAGTACCAATTTAAAATATTACAAGAAAAATCTAGACTTGTCAATATTTTTTTCAAAATATTCAATAAAAAATCATAATTTTATTTAATTATGACATTTATTTTATATTTTTATAAATTTTATATTCTAATTTGTTGTAAAAACAAATTAAATAACTAAATAGATTTTATTATATAAAAACCTTTTTTCTTTGTAACAACTAAAACACTATTATATACTTCCTTCATATCATTTATTAATGATTTCGCACCTTGTTGTTTTCTTACAACTATCCATAACTCACCTTTATCTTTTAAGTGATCTTTAGCTCCCATTATAATTTCATATAGCTTTTTTTTACCAACTCTAATAGGTGGATTAGATACTATGTAATCATATTTATTGCTTATATTTTTATATGCATCTGATTCAAACACATTTGCTTTTAATCCTTGCTCTTTTAGTGACGTCTTTGATAAGGAAATAGCTCTTTGATTTACATCTGACATATCCACGGTAAAACCTAATTTTGAAGCATATATTCCTATTGGTCCACAACCACAACCTATATCAAGTAATGTTTTTTCATGTGGAAAATTATATTCAAAAGATTCAAGTAATAATTTTGTTCCAAAATCTAATTCACCTTTTGAAAACACTCCGTTATCCGTATAAAAATAATAACTTATGTTGTGGATAACTGTATCAACTTTTTTAATATCTGAATTTAAATTTTCATCGTTAGTAAAATAATGGGACATATAATATTCCTACTTTCGTTTCATAATAATATTAAATTTTTTCTTTTTCATGATTTATTATATCAAAAAAGAACCACAAATTGTAGTTCTTTTAGTACCTATTATTAACTAATTTAAGCAAGTTCAACAGTTGCGCCAGCTTCTTCTAATTTAGCCTTGATTTCGTTAGCTTCATCCATTGGAGCGTTTTCCTTAATGTTTCCACCTTCATCAGCTAACTTCTTAGCTTCCATCAATCCTAAACCAGTAATATCTCTGATTGCTTTGATTACTTGAATCTTAGCTGATCCAGCATCCTTCAATACTACCGTTGCAGAAGTTTTTTCTTCGACAACAGCTCCAGCTGCTGGTGCAGCAGCAACAGCTACAGCACTTGGATCTACTCCAAATTCCTCCTTCATTTTGTCTACTAATTCTTTTACTTCAAGAATTTTCATTTCTTTTATTGCATCAATAATTTCTTGTGTACTTAATTTTGCCATTTTTAAATTCCTCCTTATTTTTAATTAAATTATTCTTCTTCTAAATTTTGACTATGTAAGTCAAGACAGATAGCAACGTTTTTAACATGTTCCATTAAGCCAGCAGCCAACATAGTAAGTAAGCCGTCTCTTGATGGTACGCTTGCTAATTGTTTTAATTCTTCTAAGCTTGTTTCTTTTCCATCAACTATACCACCCTTTAATTCAAGTGCAGGATGATCTTTAGCAAAGTCCGATAAAACCTTAATAGGTGCAATTGCATCATCTGATGTTGCAATTGCGGATGGACCTTCAAGACATTCGTCTAAGTTGATAGATAATTTGTCAAATGCTCTTTTTGTTAAAGTATTTTTATATACTTTATAAGAAGCGTCTTGTTCACGTAGTTTACGACGTAAATCCATTATTTCAGCATCAGTTAAACCACGATAATCAAATAAAATTGCACTAGTTGCGTTTTGAACGCGGTCAGCTATTTCATTAACCACTTCTTCTTTTTTAGCAATTATAGCTTGGTTTGCCATTATCTTACCTCCTTTATTAGTATAATAAGTACCTTCTATAAATTAAAAGATCTCATGTCAAAGACATGAAGATCTTAAAATTCTTTGTTTGAACTCAAGTCCTCGGTAGGAATAATAGTTATGCAAATATTTGCTCCTACTGTCTTTGGTACTTTATAATCTTGCCCATTAGGGCGATAACTAACAATTATTTTATATCATTTATTATTATTTGTCAAATAAAGACAAATCAATCTTAATACCAGGCCCCATAGTTGAAGAAATAGATATATTTTTAATATAAATTCCTTTAGCTGCTTGTGGCTTAGATTTAATTATAACATCCATGAATGCTTTTACGTTATCCACTAATTTTTTATCATCAAAAGAAACCTTTCCAACTATGGCATGTACGTTAGCATATGAGTCAGTTCTGTATTCTACACGACCTTTTTTTACGTCTTCAACAGCCTTTTTAGTATCAACTGTAACAGTACCGGTTTTTGGGTTTGGCATTAATCCTTTTGGCCCTAAAATCTTACCTAATTTACCTAGCATAGGCATCATTTCTGGAGTTGCTATGATTACGTCGAAATCAAACCAATTTTCTTTTTCAATTTTATTAATCATATCAACGTCACCAACAAAATCAGCGCCAGCTTCGGTTGCAGCTTTTGCGGCATCACCTTTTGCTAAAACTAATACCTTTTTAGTTTTACCAGTTCCATGCGGTAAAACTATTGCACCTCTTAATTGTTGATCGTTTTTCTTAGTATCTAAATTTAATCTAACTGCTATTTCAACGGTTCCATCAAATTTAGAAATTGAAGTTTCTTTCACTAATTTTACAGCTTCTCCTAAGGTATATGATTTACCTTTTTCAATTTTGTTTAAAGCATCAAGATACTTCTTACTTTTCTTTTTCATTTTCTTACCTCCTTGTGGTA
>CANRHO010000056.1 GCA_947630435.1 uncultured Bacilli bacterium | reverse complement strand
ACCTGCTGCTTCTGCACTCATACCAGCTGCAAATGGAGTTTTCTTCTTACTTCCTTTAAATCCTGAAGTACCACTTGATGCCCATGATACAGCGTTACCATTTTTATCTGTAATCGTAACGATCGTATTATTAAAAGTAGAATGTATATGAGCTTGTCCTTCAGGGATATTCTTCTTAACCTTACGCTTTCTTGATTTGTAAGCCATGTTATATCCTCCTTTTTCCTACTTCTTTTTGTTTGCTACAGTCTTACCTTTACCTTTACGAGTTCTAGCATTACTTCTAGTAGATTGTCCTCTTACAGGTAAACCTTTACGATGACGAATTCCTTGGTAAGAACCGATTTCCATCTTAGTTTTAATGTTCATTGAAACTTCTCTTCTTAAATCACCTTCAAGTAAGTAATTATCTAATTCTTTACGAATTTTAGAAATTTCTTCATCAGTTAAATCTTTTGCTTTAGTATCAACGTTAATGTTTAACTTTGTTAGAATTTTTTTTGATAATTTTCTACCAATACCATAAATATAAGTTAAGGCAACTTCTATCCTTTTGTTATCTGGTAGATCAACGTTCTTTATACGTGCCATTTATTTTGCACCTCCTATTATCCTTGTCTTTGCTTATGTTTTGGGTTTTCACAAATAACCATTACTTTCCCATTACGTTTAATAATTTTACATTTATCACATATTTTTTTTACTGATGGTCTAACTTTCATTTTTATTTCCTCCTATCATTTTCTATAGGTTATTCGCCCACGTGTTAAATCATAAGGTGATATTTCCAAGACAACTGTATCGCCTGGTAAGATACGAATTTTATTCATTCGCATTTTACCAGAAACGCGGGCTTCTACAGTGTGTCCATTTTCTAATTCAACTTTGAAGTCTCCACCTTTTAAAAGTTCTATAACTTTTCCTTCAACTTCAATAACATCTTCTTTTTTAGCCACTAATAAATCACTCTCCTGTCAATATCTTATAACCATCTTTAGTTACTAAAACCGTATGCTCAAAATGAGCAGATGCTTTTTTATCTAAAGTTGTTATTGTCCAGTCATTGTCCTCAACCACTATGTCATCAGTTCCTAAATTTAACATTGGTTCTATTGCAATTACCATTCCCTCTTTTAAAATTGGACCCGTATTTGCAATTCCATAATTAGGAACGTCTGGTTCTTCATGAAGATGATTTCCAACTCCATGACCACATAACTCTCTTACAATTCCAAGGTTATGACTATTAGCATACTTTTCAATTGCATAACCAATATCACCAATTCTTGTTCCTGGTTTAACTTGCTTTATTCCTTCCCATAAAGCTTTTTCAGTATGCTCCATTAGATATTTCTTTTCATCATCAACCTCACCAACAGCATACGACCATGCAGAATCTCCATGATATCCTTTATAGTCTGCTCCAATATCAATAGATACTATATCACCTTTTCTTAGCTTTCTGTTGGTTGGTATTCCGTGTACCACTTCTTCATTTATAGAAATACAAGTTGCGTTAGGAAATCCTTCATATCCTTTAAACGAAGGTTTTGCACCTTTACTTATTATATATTTTTCAGCTTCTAAGTCAATATCTAATATATTTGCCCCAGGTTTTATTAATGGTTTTATATGTTGATGAGTTTGAAAAACTATGTTACCAGCTATTTTCATCAACTCTATTTCTCTTTTTGACTTAATACTTATCATTTTATCGCCTTACTCTTCTATTACTTTAACAGCTTCAGCAAAAGTATCATATTTACTTACGTATGCTTTTATATTTTTTAGTACACCTTTTTTATTATAATAATCATAAAGAGGCATAGTTTTTTCCATATACTCATCAAATCTCTTTATAAAGGTTTCTTCGGTATCATCAGCTCTTTGCGTCAACTTTGCACCACAATCATCACAGATGCCTTCAACCTTTGGTTTCATTTCTACAGAATATTTATTGAATATTCTTCCACAGTTTGGACAAGTTATTCTAGAGCATGCTCTTTCTATTGCCATTTGTTTATCAATGTCTATATAAATAACAATTCCCAACTCTTTACCAAGATCTTTTAATAACTCATCATATTTTTCAGCTTGAATTTTAGTTCTTGGAAATCCGTCTAATATATAACCATTTTCACAATCTGGTTTAGTTATCCTATTTTCTATTAATTTTAGTATTATTTCATCAGGAACAAATTTTCCAGCTTTCATTAAGCCTTCAGCTTTTTTACCAAGCTCTGTTTTTGCTGCTACTTCTTCTCTTAATAAATCTCCAGTAGAAATATGGCCATAGCCATACTTTTCAACTAACATTTCTGATAATGTCCCTTTGCCTGCCGCAGGCGGTGCTAAAAAGATTATGTTTTTCATTATTTTCTGTAACCCCTTTCATACTTTCTTGCTGACATCGTACTCTCAATTTGATTATAAGTTTCAAGTGCAACACCAACAACGATTAATAATCCCGTTCCTCCAACCGTAACACTAGTAGGTAAACTACTTAAGTTAGAAACTAATATTGGAAGACCTGCAATAACAACTAGGAATAAAGCTCCTAAAAGCGTTGTCCTTGATAATACCTTACTAATATATACCTTAGTTTCACCACCCGGTCTTACCCCAGGAATATAACCACCTTGTTTATTTAAGTTTTCTGATAAATCCTTAGGTTTTAAACCAGCCATAAAAGTATATAGATAAGTAAATAATATAATAAGTAAAATATATAATATAAATCCTGTTACCGTATTATAGTTAATATAACTATTTACAAATAATGAGAATGAATCTTTTTTTATAAATGTTGCAATAAGTGATGGTATTGATATTAAACTAGATGCAAAGATTACTGGCATAACCCCTGCAGAATTTAGTTTAAATGGTATGTATGTTTGTTTTGCCCCATAAGCTGTAGACGTTTTATTTGAGTATTGAACGGGAATCCTTCTTTCGGATTTTTCAATAAACACAACACCAACTATTATTGCTATGTACACAAGTAAGAATAATATAAATTTAGTAACACCTAAAGCTACTTCTTGCACTGTTCCAGTTGTAACAAATGAACCAAATGCATCAACCATCATACTAGGAGTACTAATTAATATACCAGCCATAATAATAATTGATATTCCATTACCAACACCTTTACGAGTTATTTGATCACCTAACCAAAGCAAAAAGCAAGTTCCTGCTGTTAATATTAAAGTTGCTCTTAAATATTCAAGAGATGTTGCACTTTCTCCAAGGAAAGAAAATGACATAACAAGACCTTGTAAAAACGCTAAAGCAATTCCTATATATCTTGTTATTTTATTTAATTTAACTCTTCCGGTATAACCCTCTTTAGCTAGGTTTGAAAAATATGGTACTATATCCATTTGCAATAATTGAACAATTATGGAAGCACTAATGTATGGTGTTACACCTAATGCAAAAATTGAAAAATTTCTTAAAGATCCACCACCCATTACATTTAATAGTTCCAAAAATCCTAAATCTTGTGTAATATTTTCAGTCCCAGGAACACGAACTGCTGTTCCTACTTTATAAATAAATAGTATTAGCAGCGTAAATAAAATCTTATTTTTTATATCTTTATTTCTGGCTGAAAAGATTTGTTTAAGATCCTTAAACATCTTACATCACCTCAGCTTTACCGCCTGCTTTTTCTATCTTTTCTTTTGCTGTGTTAGAGAACTTATGAGCTCTAACGGTTAGTTTCTTTTTAATTTCACCATTACCTAATACTTTAATACCAGATAATTGTTTCTTTATAATACCCATCTCAAATAATAATTCAGGAGTTACAACCGTACCATCTTCAAATGCATTTAATTCTGATACGTTAATAACTGCATAAACCTTTTTAAATAGAGCATTAGAAAAACCACGTTTAGGAAGTCTGCGATATAAAGGTAATTGACCACCTTCAAATCCTGGTCTTACTCCTCCACCACTTCTTGCGTTTTGTCCTTTGTGTCCTTTACCACTTGTTTTTCCAGTACCGCTACTAGAACCACGTCCTAATCTTTTTATATCTTTTTTAGAACCTTCATTATACTTCAACTCATTTAATTTCATTATCCTAAAATCTCCTCTTTTGATTTTCCTCTTAATTCAGCAATATGTTCAATTGATTTTTGAGATTTTAACGCCTCAATAGTAGCTCTTGCGGTATTTAATTTTGTATTTGATCCAAGTGATTTTGAAATGATATCTTTAACTCCTGCTAATTCTAAGACTGCACGAACTGATCCACCAGCAATAATACCTGTACCAGCTTTTGCGGGTTTAATTAAAACCTTTGCTGCTCCTGCCGTACCAATAGCATCATGAGAAACAGTTCTATCTTCAACTAAGTCAATCTTAATTATTCTATTAGTTGCGTCTCCAATTGCTTTTTTAATAGCGTCTTGAACTTCGTTTGCTTTACCAGTTCCAAGGCCAACTTTACCTTTACCATCTCCAACTGCAACAGTTGCTGCAAAACGAAGACGACGTCCACCTTTGGTAACTTTTGTAACACGATTTACAGAAATAACTGTTTCGTTATATTCTTTTTCACGTGGTTTGCTATTTCTTCTTTCCATCGTTACCCTCCTTTAGAATTCTAATCCGTTTTCACGTGCTGCATCAGCTAATGCTTTAACACGTCCATGATATAAGTATCCACCTCTATCGAATACTACTTTACTAATTTTTGCTTTCTTTGCTTTTTTTGCAACTAAAGCTCCTACAAGCTTGCTTGCTTCTATGTTACCACCGTTTTTTATTTTTAGCTCTTTATCCATTGATGAGGCACTAACCAAAGTTACTCCTTTAACATCATCAATTATTTGTACACTAATATTATTTAAAGATCTATAAACACATAGCCTTGGTAACTCGCTAGTGCCACTAACTTTATTTCTTATTCTTGCGTGTCTAGCTTTACGAGCTTCATTACGTGATGTTTTTTTTATCATTGTAATAATCTC
>CANRHO010000055.1 GCA_947630435.1 uncultured Bacilli bacterium | reverse complement strand
AACGTCTTAAAGAAAATTTCATATTTTTCTTTATCATTTTCTAACATATCTTTTAACTCTTTTAATATTTTCTTTTCTATTGTTTTAGCAATTACTTTTAATTGACGGTTTTGTTGTAACATTTCTCTTGAAATATTAAGTGATAAATCTGGCGAATCTACAACTCCCTTAATAAAGTTTAAATAATCCGGTAATAAATCCTCACATTTATCCATTATTAAAACTCCGTTTGAGTATAATTCTAACCCTTTTTTATATTCTTTAGTATAAAAGTCATAAGGTGCGATAGCGGGTATAAACATAAGTGCATCATAACTTACTAAACCTTCAGCACTAGTATGTATTACTCTTAATGGTTTTGCATAATCAAAGAATTTTTCTTGATAAAAGTTATAATATTCTTCTTCTTTTATTTTGTTTTTATTTTTTTTCCACAATGGAATCATGCTGTTTATAGGATCAGTTTCACTTTTTTTGTTATCTTTTTCATCAGTCGTTTGCATTTTAATTGGATATGTTACATAATCCGAGTATTTTTTAACCAAACTTTGTACTTTAAATTCTTCTAAAAAGTCATCATAATTTTCTTCTTTTTCATTTTCTTTAATATGTAAAGTTATTTTTGTACCAGTGTTTTCTTTATCACAAGGTGTTATTTCATAACCATCAGCTCCTGTGGATGTCCATTTATAAGCCTGATTAGCACCAGCTTTTTTACTTTCTACTACTACTTTATCACTTACCATAAAACTTGAATAAAAACCAACACCAAATTGCCCAATTATATTTATTTTATCTTTTTTTTCTAAGGCTTCTTTAAAAGCTAAAGATCCACTTTTAGCAATGGTACCTAGATTTTCCTTTAATTCATCTTTATCCATACCAATACCATTATCTTCTATTATAAGTAATCTTTTTTCTTTATCAATAGATAATGTTATACCTAGCTTTTTTTTATTTATCTTTAACTTTTTATTAGTCAAAGCCTCGTAACACAACTTATCTAATGCATCATTAGCATTTGATATAAGTTCTCTTAAAAATATTTCTTTATTTGTGTAAATCGAATTAATCATTAAATCTAATAATTTTTTAGATTCTGCTTTAAATTGTATTTTTGACATATCATCATCTCCTACACAAATAATTATAATATTATTAATTAGCACTGTCAATAAATAAGTGCTAATTAACGATAAAAAAATTAAGAAAATTTAATTCTTAATTTTTAGTAAAGTCCATGTAGTTTTGATATATCATCGCCTGATAGCTGATCAACTTTCCACATACCATTTTCTTTTGTTAAAGATAAATCGATTGTATGGGTAGTAGTATCAGTTACTTCAGACATTTTTTCTATTTTATAGTCCATGTATTTTTCATCTGAGAAGTTTCCTTTATCATCATTAAACTTATCTGGATCATTTTTAAGTTCTTCTTCAGCTTCTAATATTGCACTACGATAGTTAAGTACCGTAAGCTCAACTGTTACAGTAGCTTTATTATCTTCTTGTTTAGTATCTTTTATTACATATGCAAACTGATCATATTGTTTTTCCATAAGTTCTTGATACTTTTCTTTAGAATCATCAGTTAAATTTTCATTTTCAATCGTTTCTTTTAACTGGGTTATTATATCGTCATCTTTTGCTCTGTATTTTTCAAAAAATGTATCAACTGCCTCTTCTGGTTTATTATCATTCATAGCACAGCTACAACCAGTGAAAAGTAAGATTGCACATAAAACTACTAATATTTTTTTTATCCCATTTTTCATGTCATTTCCTCCTTCTGCTATTAATGTGGCATGAAGAAATATTTTTATACTACTTTTTTAAAACTTTAATTAAGGATTTTAATCTATTAATAACATTAAAGTCTGCATCATTAATGCTTTTTTTTAATTTTAAGTATGCATTTATAAACTCACTTTCTTCTTCATCAAAACATTCAAAATATATATATTTCAATTCATCATACTTTTTATTTTCAAGTATTTTGTTAAGATATTTTTCAAGTAACATTACTATCTTGCTTTCTTTTCTTGTAAATTTTAAATTTACTTTTTTCTTTTTTATTATGCTATATTCAATGTTATGTATATCTAATCCTTTTCCACTTATAACCACGTCATCAGATTCATCAAATAATAATTTGCTTTTACCAACTACTCGACCAGATTTATCCAATATGATTGCAAGAGCAAATTCATCATTAAAAACTATGCATGCATAAGGTATTTTTTTTATCTCACGATCAGAAAAAATCTCAGTCTTATCAAGGATTGATTCTAAAAATTCACGTGACATATTAACATCATAATTCATTATTTCATAAATGGTTAAATCATTTACCTTGAAAGATGGAATTTTTTTTACATGATTAATTGAATCTGTATTATCCCATTCATAAAATTCATAAGGTTTTTCTTTAAAATTAACTAAAATATCATAAACGTTTTTCATACTTACCTCCCTTTTTTAAAACGGAAAAATTAATTAATGTAAATCCGATAATCAAATAATAAAATTCTGGTAACTTGATAACATAACATAAGTATTCTTTAAAATTATACCCAAAACTAAATAAGTTTATGTATAAAATTAATGTAGAAAAACCTATAACCATTAAAATAAATCCATTTATAAATAAAAAAATTCTTCCTAACATTTTTATCTCCTAATAAATAATATTTATTTTATATAAAAATTAGTATATAATGTAATATATGATAGGAGGAATAGAAAAACAGATGAACATAATAAAAATATTACAATACGTTTTTTTAGGCGT
Organism: uncultured Bacilli bacterium; assembly: GCA_947630435.1. Lineage (GTDB taxonomy): Bacteria > Bacillota_I > Bacilli_A > RF39 > UBA660 > Aphodocola. Next base: position 2,726 of record CANRHO010000055.1, on the reverse strand, counting down.
TATACAAGGTTTTACTGAACCAATACCAATTTCATCAAGTGGACATCTACTAATTTTAAAAAAACTTTTTAATTTTAAAATGCTAAATGATATTAACTTTGAAATAGTTGCTAACTTTGGGTCTTTTATAGCGATATGTTTTTTATATCGTAAAGAAATAGTTAAAATTATATCAGATTTCTTTAAATTTATAAAAACAAAAAAAGATGATTATAAAGAAAATTACAAATATGCATGGTTGATAGTATTAGGCACTATTCCTGCTGGAATATTCGGGCTTTTATTTAAGGATACCATTGACACACTATCTAACAACGTTAAGTTAGTTGGTCTTGCACTATTAATTACGGCCTTAGCTTTATTTTTGATAAAGGATGCAAAAGGAAAAAAAGATAAAAACGAAATAAGTATAATTGATAGTATTATAATTGGAATATTTCAAATCGCTGCGCTTTTCCCAGGAATATCAAGAAGTGGTGCTACAATAGTAGGTGCAATGAACCGTGATTTAAAAAAGAATGTAGCCGTTAATTATTCTTTCATGCTTTATTTGCCAATTAGTTTAGCTACAATGATACTTGGAATTAAAGATTTAATAAATACTGTTAATATAAGTAATTTAATCGTTGCATATATATTCGCAATGATTGCTAGTGCAATAGTAACGTATTTTAGTGCCAAATGGTTTATCAACATTATTAAAAAAGGAAAATTAGGTTATTTTTCAATTTACTGTCTAATCGTTGGAATTCTTGTAATATTATTTTTGTAAAAAAACTTGCTTTTATAAAGCAAGTTTTTAAAGCAATATACCAACTATTATCATTATTATAAGTAATAATATACATATAATTATTTTTGTTATTATTTTCTTTTTTTCCTCGTTAGTTAGATTTTCCATATTGCCTCCTATAATATAGCTTTATATTATCACAAATAAAAATAAACTTCAACTAAAGGTGTAAAAGAAAATCGTCTAAACCAAAGTTTTTATCTTTTTTACCAGATTTAATATCATAGTCTAAGTTATGAAGTTTTTTTATAATGTCTTCAATTTCATATATTAAATAGTTTGTTTGTAATGCAAGTTTAACTCTATATGGATGAACCTTTAAGTAGTCTGCTATTTCCTTTTCACTCATACCAGAATTATACAATAATTTACACTGGTATATTAAAATGAATTGGTTGCCAAGTAAAACTATTATTTTTATTGGTTCTTCTTTTAACGTCATTAAATCATTATAACAATCATATATTTTTTTATAATCTTTTTTCATTATTCCATCACAAAGATCAAAAACATTATCATTAAAACTTTTACTATTAACAGAATTAATATCATCAATATTAATTTTCTTTTCATTATCTTTATAAATAATCATCTTATTGATTTCGCTTAATAATATATCAACGTTTTTACCGACGTAATTAACAAAATAACAAGCAGTATCATAATCGATATAATATCCTTCATTTTGAAATTCCGTAACAACAAAATTAGGTAATTGTTTTTCATCTATTACCTGTTTATGAATAACCTTAGAATTATTTTTCAATAGTTTAACTATTTTTTTTCTTTCATCTAGTTTATCTGATATAACACTAAATATAACTATATTATTATGATTATCATCTAGTAAATAACGCTCCAAATAATCAAAATCATGATTAACATTAGATGGTGTAGTAGTTAAAAACAATGCGTTTTCACCAACCAAAACTTTTTTATCACCAAAAAGTGATATACATGATGCATCATCTAACATAACGTCTACTTTATCAATTGATAAATCATACTTAACAACGTCATTTATTCCGTTTGTTATTTTATGTATTTCCCTTTTTATGATACTATAGTCACTACCATATATTAAATATACATTCATTACTACACCTTCTTTTAAAATAATTATACAATAAAAAAAGAAGAGTATAAAGGGCTTAAAGTAATTTTATATACTTATAAATCTAATTAAACTCCTCTTTTTATATTAAATTTAATTAAGGTATTTTAATGTTTCATTTATCATTTTTTGATAATTAATGTAAAGTATTACACTTTACGCTTCATTTGATATTATAACATTAACATTATTATTCAAATTATGAATAAATTCTTTAACTTTTTCATCTTTAACGTATATATTAACGTTTTTATTTATTGAATTAAATGCATTTGAACTGTTTGTTACACTGCTAAAATCTGCTTTGTCTAAATATAAATTCTCTAATTTAGTACAATTTCTAAACATCGAATTTATGTCTGTTACCATCGTCGTATCAAAGTTTTTTAAATCTAACTTTGTTAAACTTGAACAGTTATAGAACAACGATGACATATTCGTAACTAAACTAGTATCAAAGCTTGTTAAATTTAGTTCTTCTAATAACGAACAGTTATAGAACATCGAAGCCATGTTAGTTACATTTTGGGTATTGAAATTACCTACATTTATACTTGTTAAACTTGAGCAACCTGAAAACATACCATTCATTAGTGTTGCGTTTTTTGTATCAAAATTTTTTAAATCTACGTTAGTTAAACTTTTACATCCTGAAAACATATTTGACATGTTCGTTGCATTTTGAGTATTAAAGTTTGTTAAATTTAAATTTGTTAAACTTGAACAATTTTGAAATATACCAGACATGTTTATTACGTTTGTCGTATCAAAGTTTTTTAAATCTAAACTTGTTAAACTTGAACAGTTATAGAACATATT
>CANRHO010000054.1 GCA_947630435.1 uncultured Bacilli bacterium | reverse complement strand
CTCGCAATTTAATTATAATACATTTTTTCAAAAATAAAAAGACTATTAACAAATTTTACTTTGTCAACAGTCTGAAACTAGTGAAAACTAGTTTTTTATTATATTAATGGTAGCATTATAGAATTAAAAGATAAAAAAGAAAGGGAATTTGTTTTTACAAATTCCCTTATTCATTTACTTCTAATTTAATTGAATTAATATTTTCCATCATTATAGATATATAATCTTTTTTATCTTTTCTATCTTCGGCACTTAAAGTAGTTAATGTGTTTAAACTAGTAGTTGTAAATTTATAGTTGTTTTTTAAACCAGTTATTGTTTTATTTTCCTTTTCGTCATCTTTTAAGAATATATAACTTATTTGTTTATTAGCTAAAAGTTTTTTAACCTCTGCTATCGTTTTATCATTTAAGTTTTCATTTTCTTCTAATGATATAACTACAAATCCATATTTTTCTAAATATTTAAAAGTATCACTACTTACTACTATTGTTGGATTGTTTGAGGATGATGCTATTTGTTTTAGCTCAGCGTCTATTTGTGAAAGATTTAGTTTTAACTCTTCATAATTTTCTTCTATTTTCTTTAATTCTATGTTTTCGTTTATATATTCTTCTAAGCCTTTTTTTATGTTTGATGCCATCATTAGGTAATTTGAAGGATTAAGCCAGTTTTCAGATATATCACTAAGATAATTCATACCAAGGCAAGCATCTATTATTTTTATTTTTTTATTTTTATTTAATAGTTCAACGGCGTAATCTTTCTCCTTTTTTATTGTGCCATTGTAGACAAATAAATCACCTTTACTATAATCACTTAATTGTTTTTTAGTTAATGAGTAATTTTTATAGTTAATTCCATCAGGATATATGCTGTATATTGCAACATTATCTCCATATAAATTTTCAAGTATATATTCAACTGGGTAAACACTTGTATATGCTGTCATTGAACTTGTTGTTTCTTGATTGTTTGAGCACCCGCTTAACATAAATATTGAAAGTAATATTCCGATAATTAAAACCACTTTATTCTTCATTTCTTTCCTCCTTTTGGCACTGGATCATATCCATAAGTCCCCCATGGATTGCATCTTAATATTCTTTTTATTCCTAATAATAGACCTTTTAAAGTATTATGTTCCATTATTGCTTGCTTCATATATTCTGAACAAGTAGGAATATGTTTGCAATACCCATGCCATGGTCCTGGGATTCTTTGATATAAATTTATTAGCCAAATTAATATTTTTTTTATCATATATTCATTCTATCATTTTTTTAAAAATAATAAAAGAAATAGTTATAAAAAAATTAAAATTTAATACTTTACGTAAAATAATATTTTTGTATTATTTTTTGGTATTTTTGTATGGACATTTCAATATAAAATATGGTATTATAGTGGTAGCCAGTGGAAAAAAGTGGTAGAATGTGGGGGATAAATATGTTTATGGGAGAGTTTCATCACAATATTGATGATAAGTCAAGGCTTGTTATGCCATCAAGGTTTCGTGAAGAATTAGGTGATACTTTCATAATTACACGAGGTCTTGAAGGATGCCTTTTCGTATACTCAAATAATGAATGGATGGAACTTGTTTCTAAACTAAAAAAACTTCCGTTTACTAAAAAAGATGCTAGAGCATTTCTTAGGTTTTTTTTATCAGGAGCACAGGAATGTACTTTTGATAAACAAGGTAGAATTGCTATCCCATCACCGCTCGTTAAATATGCTAATTTAAAAAAAGAGTGTGTGGTTATTGGCGTTAATGATAGGCTTGAAATATGGTCAGAAAGCTTATTTGATGATTTCTTTAAACAAAACGAAGAAAACGTATCAGATATAGCGGAAGATTTATTTGATAACTTGGAGGTTTAAATGAAACATGTTAGTGTTTTATTAAATGAAACCATTAACGCTTTAAATGTTAAAGAAGATGGGATTTACGTTGACTGTACTTTGGGTTATGCTGGCCATTCGAGTGCAATCTTAAAAAGACTTAAAAAGGGAAAATTATATGCTTTTGATCAAGATGAGGAAGCAAGAAAACACAGTGAAAACGTTCTTAGAAAAATAAGTGATAATTTTGAAATTATTCCTAACAACTTTGTTAATTTAAAAGAAGAGTTAAATAAAAGGGAAATTACAAAAGTTGATGGTATTATGTTTGATTTAGGAGTATCATCTCCTCAATTAGATGATGCCAAAAGGGGGTTTAGTTTTCACTTAGACGCACCACTTGATATGAGGATGGATAAAGATGCTAAGTTAAGCGCTTATGATGTCGTTAATGATTATTCGTTTAATGATTTATATAAAATAATAAAAGAATATGGAGAAGAAAGATATGCTAAACAAATAGCAAGATCGATAGAACAAAGAAGAAAACAAAAAAATATTGAAACAACATTTGAATTATCAGAAATAATATCTAATAGTGTTCCTTCAAAATATAAAAGACTTACCCATCCTGCAAGAAGGACATTTCAAGCAATTAGAATAGAAGTTAATAAAGAATTAAGTATATTACCAAAGTCGCTTAATGATGCCATAGACATGCTTAATGTTAATGGCGTAATAGCGGTAATTACTTTTCATTCTTTAGAAGATAAAATATGTAAAGATGTTTTTACTAAAAGGTCAAAGGAAAACGAATTAGTAAAGAATCTTCCTATTGTTCCGGATGAATATAAACCAGAACTTAAATTATTAAAAAAAATAAAACCAAGTAAAGAAGAAATTATAAATAATAAAAGATCAAGAAGTGCAACCTTAAGAATTGCAATAAAAATGAGATAAATGAAAGAGGGATAATGATGGCTAAACAAAGAAGGAGAAAAACTAGTTTTGAAAAGATGATGATAAGTCTTACTGCTACAACTGTTGCATTTGTTTTTTTAAGTGTTTTATTCTTTAAGGCACAGTTATCCTCAGTTAATATAGAAGTCGAAAGATTAAAGAAAAACGTTACAAAACAAGAAAAGATAAACGAAAGTTTAACAATGAAAGTAAATGAACTTATATCTTTAGAAAACATGCAACTTGTTGCGGCGCAAAGCGGATTAGAGTATAATAATAATAACGTTATTGTAATTCAAAAATAAGGGTGATAATAGTATGAAAAAAGAATTATTAAATAAAAACAAAAACGTAACCGCAAAAGTTTTTACTTTAATATTCTTTCTTTTTATTTTTATACTAATTTTAAGATTAGGATATTTATGTGTAAGCGGTAAAGTTGATGGGATTGATTTAAAAAAATTTTCAAACAAAAGAAATACAAAGAATGAAACTTTATATGCTCTAAGAGGTAATATATATGATGCTAATGAAGAAGTTTTAGCGCAAACTATTAATTCATATACTATTATTGCGTATTTAGACGAATCAAGAAGTGATGGTTTTCAAACCCCCCAACACGTTGTAGATAAAGAATTTACCGCTGAAAAATTATCGACGGTTTTGGACATGTCTAAAGAAAAAATTTTAGAAAGATTAAATAAAGATGCATATCAAGTAGAATTTGGTTCAAAAGGAAGAGGACTTACCGAACTTCAAAAAGAAGAAATAGAAAATCTAAATTTATATGGAATAGATTTTATAACTACCCATAAAAGATATTATCCAAATAATGATTTTTTGTCTTATATTATCGGATATACTACTTCTGATGATGATGGTAATATGATAGGTGAGATGGGAATAGAAAAACAGTATAATAAGCAAATGACTGGTATTAACGGTTTTGTTCGTTATCAAAAGGATTTAAACGGCTATAAGTTTCCAAATTCTAATGAAATAAGAAAAGAAAAAGTGGATGGTAATGACGTTTATTTGACGATTGATTCTAACGTTCAAATGTCTTTGGAAACAGTAGTTGACAAAGCTAAAAATGAATCTAGTGCAAATTGGATCATTGCGGTGGTTGCGGATGCTAAGACAGGAAAAATATTAGGTAGTGCAACATCACCATCATTTAATCCAAATACAAAGAAAATAGATAATTATTTAAATCCATTAGTTTCGTATACATACGAACCTGGTTCAGTAATGAAAACATATAGTTTTATGGCGGCGTTTGAAAATAATCCTAATTTTGATCCATATAATGAAACATGTATAACAGGGCCTTATACGATAGGTGAAGATACCGTTAGTGACTGGAATAAAACTGGTTGGGGAACCATTCCTTATTCTAAAGGTTATACTTTATCTTCTAATACATGTGTTGCTAATTTAATAAAAAATCATTTATCTAAGCAAAAGTTAATGGATTATTATAAGAAGTTAGGTTTCGGATCGTTAACGGGCATTGATCTTCCTAATGAATATGAAGGTAAAGTTAAATTTAAATATGATGTTGAAGTTGTTAACGCAGGGTTTGGTCAAGGAATAACAACTACTCCAATACAACAAGTTAAGGCATTAACCGCGATAGCTAACAACGGAGTAATATTAGATCCTTATATAGTAGAAAAAACAGTTAATTCATCTACTAAAGAAGTTACATATAAGGCAGACGTAAAAGAAAAAGAACGTGTTGCAAGCACTGATACGATAAACAAGATAAAAGATCTAATGTATAAAGTAGTTAATAGTGATTCATCAGAAACAACCGGTAGTGCTTATAAAATGGATGGTTATGATTTAATTGGTAAAACGGGTACTGCACAAATAGCAAATCCAAGAACGGGTAAATATTATGAGGGAAAGTATGATTACATTACATCTTTTGCAGGAATGTACCCAAAAGATAATCCAGAGGTTATTATTTACGTAGCTTTTCAAAGAAGTTACAACTCTAAGGTTTTGCCAGAAACAGTTAAAATTATTGTTAAAGATACTGCTAAATACTTAGGAATATTTGAAGAAGCTCCTGAACTTAATAAAGAAGTGACAAAATATAAGATAGAAAATTATAAAAATAAGCTAGTTGAAAATGTTAAACAAACGCTAGATAAAAAAGGAGTAACATACGTAATATTTGGTAATGGTACTAAAGTAATAGATCAGTATCCAAGTAAAAATACAACCATAAACACAAAAGGTAAGATATTTATATTTACTAATGATGATGTTATTTTGATGCCTGATTTAACAAATTATTCGTATAAAGATGCCGATATTGTTTTAACAAAATTAGGAATTAAGCACAAGTTAGATTTAAATGGATATGTTGGCTATCAAAGTATTGCTCCTGGAACCAAAATAACAGATCAAACGGAAGTAATATTAAATTAATTTGAGGAATATTGTATGCGAACTTTAGATAATTATTTTAAAAATAGAAAAGTTAATTATAAAGACCTATTAAAATATGGTTTTATTAAAGAAAATGATTGTTATGTTTTTGAAAGTAAAATCCATGATGATAATTTTAAGATAGTAGTTGAGATATCAAAGAATAAGAAAATTTCAAAAATAATTGATTTACAAACAAATAGTGAATACATACTTGTTGATGTTAAAAATAGTGCTGGAGAATTTTTAAGTAAGTTAAAGGAAGAATATGATGATGTATTAAATGATATTACCAAAAAATGTACGACTAAGAACGTATTTAAAGGTAAACAAGAAAAAGAAATAATTTCTTATGTTAAGAAAAA
>CANRHO010000053.1 GCA_947630435.1 uncultured Bacilli bacterium | reverse complement strand
TTATGTCAGATAAGTATTTACTTTTTGCAGAAAACCTAGCAATCGGAAATTTCGGTGGATTCCCATCTATTACCATTCCATCAGGTTTAATTGATAATATGCCAGTTGCGGTAAACATAACGGGAGCTGTTAAACAAGATAGTAACGTTATTAATATTGCTGCAGCGTTAGAAGAAAAAATTGGATTTAAACCACTAAGCACAAAGGAGGAAAAATAACATGTATAAAGTAACAATCGGACTTGAAGTTCACTGTGAGCTTGAATCTAACTCAAAAGTTTTTTCTCCAGCGGTAAATGGTTATAACGAAAACCCAAACGCTAACGTAGCTTACCAAGATTTAGGTTTTCCAGGAATACTTCCAGTAGCTAACGAAGAAGCTGTTAAAAGAGCTTTAAAGGTATCAATGGCATTAAATTGTAAAACGCCAGATGAGATAATATTTGACCGTAAAAATTATTATTATCCAGATTTACCAAAGGGATACCAAATAACTCAAATGACTAAACCAGTTGGTATTAATGGTTATTTGGATATCGAAGTTGATGGTGAAATTAAAAAAGTAGACATCCACGATATTCACCTAGAAGAAGATACAGCATCATTAGATCACTATGATACATATTCATTAATCGACTATAATAGATCAGGAATTCCATTAATTGAAACGGTAACACAGCCTTGTATGCATTCAAAACAAGAGGCATTAACGTTTTTAGAAACACTACGCTCTTTAATCATTTACTGCGGTGTATCACAGGCGAGAAGTGATAAAGGACAAATGCGTTGTGACGTTAACGTATCTCTTTCTGATACAGATGAATTAGGTAGTAAGGTAGAAATTAAAAACATTAATTCATTTTATAACGTAGGTCGCGCAATTGATTTTGAAATTGAAAGACAAACTGAAATCCTTCAAAATGGTGGGGTAGTAGAACAAGAAACAAGAAGATTAGACGATGAAACTGGAGAGACTTTCCACATGAGAAGTAAGGTTGATGCGGTAGATTATAAGTACTTTATTGAACCTAATATTGCACCTACACCCGTTACTTGTGAAATGTTAGATGAAATAAGGAAAACAATTCCAATGCTTCAGTTAGAAAGAAAGCAAATGTACAAAGAAAATTATGATCTTTCTGAATATGATTCCGAAGTATTAGTTAAAGTTAAAGAAAATTCTGATTTCTTTAACGAATGTGTCAAGTTAGGGGCTGATCCTAAAAAAGCTTGTAACTGGGTTACCGGAATGCTTATGGGGTACTTAAACACTAATGAAATAACAATTGATGAAGTTCCTATTAAACCAGTAATGATAAAAGAGTTAATAGACTTAGTAGATAATAAAACAATATCTTCAAAACAAGCTAAAGAGGTTTTTGAAGACATGATAAAATCAGGTAAAGATCCTAAAGAAATTGTTAAAGAAAAAGGTATGATGCAAATAACTGATGATTCTGCTATTCATGACGTAGTTATGGAAGTATTAAAAGAAAATGATGAACAAGCAAAAGAGTATAACCCAGAAAAAACAAGAATGATAGACTTTTTCGTAGGGCAGGTTATGAAAAAAACTCGTGGTAAAGCAAATCCTAAAATGGCAATGGACATTTTAAGAGAGGAACTAGCTAAGTATAATAAGTAGAAAAGTTATTTTTAACTTTTCTTTTTTTTGTAAAGTATATTTACATTTTATTTATATATTTATTTGTCAAATATAAATTTATGATAATATTAAAGTGAGGTGTTATATATGAACTTAGATTTATTTAATTCATTAGTAATGGGAATTATAGCTGGTGGAATAATTAATATATATAAAGATAATTTAAATAAAAAAAGATATATTATTGATAGAAATAAAGTTAGGAGACTTTGCAAGCTAAACATATCAAAAATTAAAGTTACGGATAAAAAAGCAAAGTATTCAAATTCTGTTGAATACTTTAATAACGTTATTAAAGATAAATTACCATACGTTTCATTAGATAACTTTAAAAGAAATATTGATGACTTAATAATTACTGAATTTGAAACAGATAGTCAAGAAAGTGGTAGCTATGAAGTTAATCATAATATAATAACTTTGTTAGAAAATGACAGGAATAATTCAATAACACATGAATTATTCCACCTAAGTTCCTCAGTTGTAAATGGAAAAAGGGTTTTTTCTGGATTTTCACAAGCATCAAATGATTTTAGTATTGGTAGGGGAATAAATGAGGGATATACTTCACTTTTAGATAAAAGATATTTTGAAAATGACTCTAGCGCTTATCAACTTTTTCAAGTGATTGATATACTTATAGAAAAAATTATAGGTCAAGAAAAAATGACAAAAATGTATTTTGAGGCAGATTTATATGGATTAATAGAAACATTATCAAAGTATTGTTATGAAGATACTGCATATGAACTAATTAAGGATATTGATATTTTACATGAAAAGACCATAAATGATGTTGGTAGTTACTCAGAAGAAAAAAATAATGATCTTCAAAAAACCGCAACGAGAGTAACGAGAATTTTGTTATCTTGTTATATCAATTATTTAAAAACATCAGCTTACGAGGGGTTAATATCCATAAGTGAATTAGAGACTTTGCTTTTAAGTTTTGTTAACGCCTTTCCATTAAGTTATGAAGATGAAAAGTATAGTATTAAATTTTATGCTCCGGAAATTTTAGATGAGCTAATAGAAAAAAATTTTTCAAAAAATATGGATGGATCTAGCATTAAAATGCAAAATGTTAGTAAATAAAAAAACTAATTTATTTTGGTTTTTGATTACTAAAATCTTCTCAGTGCATTTTAAAGATTGATTTTTAAAATAAATAAATTATAGAATAAATATGATTAATATTTATAATAGGAGAAATGATTATGTTAAATGGTAAAGTAGCAGTTATAACAGGGGGAACCCGTGGTATTGGGTTTGCAACAGCTAAGAAATTTTTAGATAACAATTGTAAAGTTATATTATTTGGTTCTAAAAAAGAATCGGTTGATAAAGCAATTAGAGAATTAAAAAAGATAAATAACACTTACGAAGTAAGTGGTTTATTTCCAAATATATGTGATTTAAAAGAAGTAGAAAAAGCATTTGACGAAATAAATAAAAAATATGGGGAAATTGATATATTAATTAATAATGCTGGAATAAGTGCAATGGATAGTATTTATGATTATACGGAAGAAAATTTTAAGAAAATAATGGATTTAAACGTTAATGCCGTATTTAATTGTTCTAAGGTAGTAGCACCAATAATGAAGAAAAATGGTGGTGGAGTAATACTAAATACATCATCAATGGTAAGTTTGTATGGACAACCTTCTGGATGTGGATATCCTACCAGTAAATTTGCTGTAAATGGTCTTACTAAATCGCTTGCAAGAGAATTAGGACCTGATAATATTAGAGTAAATGCTGTTGCTCCTGGTATTATTTATACTGACATGATGAAAAACATACCAAAAGAAAAAATAAAACCATTAATTAATACTATTCCGCTTAGAAAAATAGGTAGACCAGAAGATGTTGCAAACGCGTTTTTATTTTTAGCAAGCGACATGGCAAGTTATGTAACCGGCGTGGTATTATCAGTTGATGGAGCTGCTAGAAATTAATATTAATCTGATTTTTATAAGATTATAATCTTATTATTATAATATAAAGTTATCTTGACGATAAAAATTATATTATGCTATATTAATAATGTAAAATAAGGTAAGGTGTTAAAGATGTTTAAAAGGGAAAAAGAAAAAAATAAAGTAGGAAGACCAAAATTAGCAGATAATAAAACAAAAAAGAAGGCTATTATTTCGGTATGTATAGCATTAGTATTAGTAGTAGCACTACTTTTAACAGGAGCTTTTAAACTAAACATAGTAAACGTTAATAAATTAAAAGGAGCTGCGGTAACCTGCAATGAAATACCAGCACAGTTTAAACCAAAAACAGAGGATAACCCTAACGGATTAAATGACTATGGATTTACTGACGTTAACTTTTATAGTAAGGTAATTAATTCTATTAAATCTTCAGATTCTTCATATTGTGCTACAAATATAACAGAGGAACAAGTAGCTACAATAGAAGAAAAAATTACATCAATAACATCGATTTCTATTTATACTTATGATAACATAGGTAACTTAAATGGAATACAATATTTAACTGGATTAACTGACCTTTATTCATCAGTAAGTGATTTAGAAAGTATAGATTTAAGTAATAATACTAAATTAACTTCGCTTACTATAACAGGTGCTAATTTAAATAGTATAGATTTAAGTAATAATACTAAATTAACTTCACTTAATTTATCAGATAATAGTTTGAGTAATATAGACTTAAGTGATATTCCCGGTTTGTCACACATAACATTAAGTAAAAATAATTTAAGCAAAATAGATTTGAAAAAAAGTGATAATTTGATATATTTGGCGTTGGATAAAAATGATTTGTCTACGCTAGATTTAAGTGGCTTTTCAAAGTTAAGTACTTTATATATATCTTTGAATATTAATCTAACTAATTTAAATTTAAGTGGTTGTTCTAGCTTGACATACATAATGTTTGGAAATAACAACTTAACTAATATAAATTTAAGTGGATGTTCTAGTTTAACAAGCTTAGGTTTGAGTGACAATAATCTAACTAATATAGATTTAAATGGATGTTCTAGTTTAACAAGCTTAGGTTTGAGTGACAATAATCTAACTAATATAGATTTAAGTGGTTGCACCAATTTAAAATCTTTAGATCTTGATAATAATAATCTAACTAGTATTGATTTAAGTGGTCGCCCTAATTTAAAATCTTTAGATCTTGATAATAATAATCTAACTAATATAGATTTAAGTGGTTGCCCTAATTTAGATTCTTTATATCTTAGCAATAATAATTTAAGTGGAACAATGGATTTAAGTAATCTAAATAATCTTCAATATCTTGAGCTATATAATAACGATTTAACTAAAGTAGTACTTCCTGATAGTGATTTACAAGCCATAGCATTAAGTAATAATAATATAAGCGGAACAATAGATTTAAGTAAATATCAAAATTTACAAGCCGCATACTTAGAAAACAATAAAATAGATAATGTTATTTTAGGAGATAATAGCAATTTGTATCTTCTTTTACTGCACAATAATAACATAAAAAACATTGACTTAAGTTTTATGAAAAACTTTAGTGATGAAGAACCTTATGCTATAAATTTACAGAAAAACCCAATGACAAATACCATATACATATTAAAGGGAGATTCAGTAAAATATAATGAAAACGTTAAGTTAGATAAAAGTGTTGAGGTTACATATTACGTAGATGATGATAATATTGCATCTTATGAAAATGGATCATTAAAAGCCTTAAAAGAAGGTATTACTAACGTACAAATGAAGCATGATAATATTATGAGTATGAATACTGATTATTGTGATAAATATGGATATTGTACAACTGATGAATGTAGCGATGAAGCTTCTAAAATAGATGGATCGGATATATATTTACCATACTTTATTTCAAATGAGGTTAAGGTATATGATGTATTAAGTGATGCTTATAAAGTAAATAACAAAGATAAAACAATAGATGTAGGAGGAGCATCATTTGATAAAGATAAAGTAAATATTACTTTAGAAGGATTAAGTGGGGTAGTTGATGGTGATAGCTTCATAATAAAAGATGGAGATGTTACTGTTGCAACATATAAAATATTAAATCAATCTGAGAATAAAGTAAGTAATAAAGAAGATAATAATCAAACTAGTTCAAAAAGTACTACTAGTGGTAAAAGTACAAATAAAAATAGTTCTAAGAATGCTACAACAGAAAATACTAGTGATATAGAAATAAACGGAAGTTTT
>CANRHO010000052.1 GCA_947630435.1 uncultured Bacilli bacterium | reverse complement strand
TACCAACTTCTTTTGAAATTGATACTTTATATATTAAGTCTAAACTTTTAAAAGTTCGGACAGATTTCCCAATGGAGGGGCCAGCCGGACTTGAACCGGCGATCGTGGAGTTGCAGTCCAATGCCTTACCAACTTGGCTATAGCCCCATTACTTGCGATATGCAACAAAATTATAACATACTTAATAAGTAAATATCAAGCATTATTTTATTATATTTTATGTAATTTAATTAATTATATTTCATAAAGAATAATTTTAAAAATATATCTAATACTAATTATGAAAGGATAAATTTGTATGGAAGAAAATTTAAATGTATTAGATGAAGTAAATAAAGGTGCTACTATGGGAATGGATGCAATAAACTTTGTGTTAGAAAAAGTAGAAGACAATGATTTTAAAATTGTATTAGAAAAACAGTATGCTGATTATGAAGCTGTTTCTAAAAAGGCAGAAGAAATATATTCTAAATATAGTTCTAAAAGTCCACATGAAACAAATGCTATTAACAAAGCAATGACTTGGTATGGTGTTCAAATGAAAACTTTTGTTGATAAAAGTAATTCGAAGATAGCAGAACTTTTACTTCAAGGCACTAACATGGGAATAATAGAGGGAAGGAAACTTCTTAATAATAAAAAGGTTGATAAAGAAATTCATAAATTATTAGAATCTTTTGTAACAATGCAAGAAAATTGTGTTGAAGTATTAAAAAAATATCTTTAAATAATAGACCCCATTTTTAACTACAAAATGGGGTTGTTATTTTTTAAATCATATTAATTATTGTAGTAAAAGAAAATCTTGATGTAATTAAGATAATAATTACTATTATTAATATTAGATAGAAAAAATTATTAAGAAAATAAGACCAATTACTGTAATATTGAATAATATGTTATATCCAAAATAAGTCCATGCATAAAGCGGGTTTAAATTTTCTTGAAAATTATTCATAATTATACTTCCTACTATCTTTAGTATAGTATATTTTACATGATGTTTTCATAATAAAAAATTCACCTTTATAAAAAGATTAATTAATATTATAATATTAATATAATATATTAAGAGGGTGTTAGTTATGAAATACATAATAGATACAGATCCAGGAATAGATGATGCAATAGCAATTATGTTAGGAGTTAAAAATAATTTAGATATAATTGGTTTTACCTTAGCAAGTGGGAATATACCTGTTTATAAATCAGAAAAAAACTTAAAGATAATTCAAGATTTTTTAGGAAGTAATATAAAAATGTATAAGGGTAAAAAAGAAAATAAATGTAATCATGAGACCGCTGAGTACGCGCATGGTAAAGATGGGCTTGGTTACGCTGTGTTTCCAGATAATAGCAAAAAAAAGTTTGAAAAGATGAGTGCCGAAGATTTTATCATAAAATCATCTAAAAAGTATAAAGATAATTTAACTATTATTTGTTTTGGACCACTTACTAATTTAGCTAACGCAATTAAAAAAGATAAAAAAATAGTTAAACGTATTAAACATGTTTTGATAATGGGGACAACTTATAATCCTGATGCAAAAAGTCCATATTTAGAATTTAACGTAAACGTTGATCCGGTATCTGCCAAGATAGTATTTAATGCACAATTTAATGATATAAAAGTAGTAACACATGAAATAGGGGTAAAATCTTTTGTTGAAAAAGATTACGTTTTAAATCTTAGAAATTCTAACGATTTGATATCAAGGTTTGTTGGACTAATATCAGAAAAATATATTGAATTTAGCTATGATCATTATGGGACGGTTGGACTTGGAACTCCGGATCCTACCACTATTGCTTCCTTAATTGATCCTTTGATTGTCAAATTTGAACCATGTAAGGTAGAAATTATATCTAAAGGAGAAGATAAAGGAGAATGCCATATTACTCTTACTAATGAAAGTAATATAAAGGTTTCAACGGATTTTGATTTAGAAAGATTTAGGAAGGTTTTTAAAAATACATTTAATTAAGAAGTTAAAAAATAAACTTCTTTTTTCATATAATAAATTAGGTGATTAGTGTGAATAACGAACAAAGTGTTTATGCTGTTGCGAACATAACCGGTGATATATCAGCTCCTAATTTAAAAGGTATTGCTTATTTTATACCGTTTAAAGATGGTACTATGGTAGAAGTTGAAGTAACAGGGCTTCCTGGTTATAAGCCGTATGAACTTTTTCCGATTCATATTCATGATGGGAAAAATTGCGACGTTTCATCAACTGGGACGTTTGATAACGTACAAGGTCATTATAATCCAACTAATGAAGAGCATCCATATCATGCTGGGGATATGCCAGTTTTGTTTTCTAATAATGGATATGCATACATGAAATTTTATACTACCAGATTTAAAGCTTTTGATATTGAAAATAAACTTGTTATTATTCATGAGGCAGTAAAAAATCAAAATGAAACTTCTTTTGGAAGAAAAATAGGATGCGGTAAAATAGAAAAATATAAATTATAAAAAGAATCAATTGTTTGATTCTTTTTTTGAAAATAAAACTTTTATAAACATAATTAATAAAATTGCAAACATAATAAGTGCTATAAAAGGCGTGTAATAGTTTTTAATTAATATTATTGAGTGAGGAATACTACCAAATATGTATTCTCCTAAAAGCATGCATATTATTGATATTATAATAATTATTATTTTGTTTGTTTTTGTATTTTTACTAATTTTTTTAACACCACAAATAATGCCATATAAACTTATGTTACACAAAGCAAGCATATAAAAAATCCATCTGAAAGCAAGCAGGTTTTCTAAATGTAATTCTGAGCCAGATATACCTATTTTTTTAAGTAATATGTATTCAGGATATCTAAATGAAGTAGCTATGTTATAACCAAAGCAGGATATTACAAAAAACATAACTACACACAACGATAGTGAACTTATTAAATAAAATATTATTATTGTTTTGTTATATTTTTCAGAATTTTTAACATTAGATTTACTAATTGTAAGAAGAAGCATCGTTAAAACTGAACATGATGATGCATGGTATATTGCACCATTTATAATATTGTTTATATAGTTATTACCATTAATAAATGGCAGTACGTTTGAAATATTAACGAATTTAATTAGAAAAAATTCAATTATAATCATGAATAATATACTTGCTATAAAAGATAGTTGTGATATTCTTGCAATTGTTTCTAAACCTTTAAAACAAATTATCAAACTTGTTATTAAAACAAGCAAACCTACAAAAGCATAAGGAGTATTTTGCATGTATTTACTTGTTATAAATATTACAATTGATCTTATTGCTACCGTAAGCATAAATGCGTATATTAAAAATATTATTATATTTATTATATTACCAAATATTTTTCCAAACATTTTTGTGCTTTTTTCGTATATATTTAACTTTGGTAAGTATGAGTTGACTTTTAAATACATTAAAACAGGTATAATACCTATTATGGTTCCAAGTAACATTGCTAATAACACTTCATTACCTGATTTCCTAAGTAATATTATGTCTCCTAATCCAAGATATAAACCAGAACATATTAGATATAAAAACATTCCTATTTGAACTTTTGATACTTTATTATTCATTATTTTTCCCCCTTTATTGATTTAATGGAAAGCTCGGTAGATTTAATTTGGGCTTTTACATTAAAGTTAAATTTTATATCTTTAGTAACTGTATTTTTACTGTATCCAAATTTTTTCATTTCTTTATATTTTTCTTGATAAAATTTTTCTCCATATTTTAGTACATCAGAATTATTTTCTTTATATAATTTATCGGATGCTTTAGTAACTAAGTTTTTAATTTTTTTAGATATATTTTTTTCTAAAGTTTTTATGTTTTTTTCGTTTTTTATAAAATCTGCATTACAGTTACACTCTAATAAATCTGCGTTAGCTAATATGTTAATATTAATTAATGGCTTACCGTTTTTAAATGATAGTTTTTCTTTTATGTTTGCATCTTTAATTCTTACTGTAGCATAGTTTTTATCATCACATTTTATATTTACATAAGTTTCTTTTTGAGTTTTGGCAAGAAAATTATAACCCGTACTTTCATCGTTTGATAAATAACCTTTTAACTTGTTATTTTCAAAGTATGCTAGTGTATCAAACTTTAGTTTAGCGGATGGATCACTTTCTGTTATATTATCCATTTTTTCTCCTTGTTTTACATCTCCAGTTATTTTAACCGTTGGTATTATTGGTTGGGCGCCTTTATTTATTAAATCAGAAATAAACTGATCAATGGTTATTATTGTTAAGGTTCCACTAAAGTTATCTGCTATGTTTAGAGTTGATTTTAAGTTAGTTGATGGTATTGTCTCAAGAGGAGTAATTATTTTTAATATATTATAAGCTTTGCTTTCTTTTGCAACCATTACTAAAGCATCTTTTTCTATTTGAGCATCACGCATGAAGTAGTCTAGGTAATTTAATGGGTCTTTTTCTTTTAATAGTTCTTCACCAATTACTAGAACTTCGTTATGACCTAGATATAATTCCTTAGGAGAATCAAGCATTATTTTTTCAAGAGCTTGATAAACAGTGTTACCACTTGCTTTATAAAAGGTAATTAAACTAGTATCTGTTTCTTCGTCTTTTTTGGCGTTCATTATTTGTATTCCGACTTCGTATTTTTTTGGATTTTTTTCATCTTTATCAATTGATATACCTGATACTATTGCATAATCATTTATTTCTTTGTAGTTAAAACAACCCGATAAGGTTATTAAGATTATTATTATAGTTAAAATTTTAAATATTTTATTCATCTTTATCCTCCTTTGTAAAAACATTCTGAGGATGAAACTTTGAAGTTTTATCTAGGATTATTGCATCTTTTTGAGCGTTTTTATTAAATGGTTCAAATGGTGCTAAAAAAGATTTGCCACAAGATTTATGGCTTGCTAAAAGTGCTATTAATATTATGCATCCAAACATTACTCCGACGAAACCAAAAAGTGATGCAAGTATAATTAAGATTAGTTGCCACCACCTAATTGAGTTTATTAGTTCAATTGAAGAAAAAGCAAGTGAGGCAACACTTGATATACCAACTATTATTATTGTAATAGGTGATACAATGCCTGCTTCAACGGCAGCTTGACCTAATACTAAACCACCAACGATTGAAATCGAGCTTCCTCCCTTGCCAGGAAATCTCATGTCTCCTTCTCTTAATATTTGGAACATAAAACTCATTACTAGTATTTCAAATACGGTTGGAAATGGGACTCCATCTCTTTGAATGGAAAAATTTATTAAAAGTCCACTTGGGATTGATTCCAAATTATAAGACATTAATGATATGTATATGGCAGGGGTTAAAATGGCAAGTATCATAGCAATTACTCTAACTATTCTTGTTCCAAAAACGTTTAAACCCTTTTCGTAATAATCATCTGGGTTTTTAAAAAAGTCAATGAACATGCATGGCAAGATTATTACTTGATTTGAGTTTTCTACCATGAGAACAACTCTTCCTTGAAGAAGCATCTGACATGCAAAATCAGGTCTTTCAGTAGTTAAGTTAGTTGGAAATATCGCTCTGTTTGTATCACTTATCGCATCAAGAATGTAATTTGCACTACCAACGTATTCAATATCTATTTTTTTTATTTTTTTGGTAATTTCATTAATTAACTTTTTATTACAAACATCATTAATGTAAAAAAGGGCAACTTTGGTTTTGCTTTTTTCTCCAACTATGAATTCGTCAAACCATAAGTCCTCACTTTTAATCCTTTTTCTTAAAAGCCCAATATTAGTTTCGTAGTTTTCCGTAAAAGAGTCACTAGGTCCCTTTAAGCTTTGTTCGTTTTGACTTCTTTGAATGGGGCTGTTTAATTGGGCTTTGTTTTCAAACGCAATTATTTTACTTTCGTTATCAAATATTA
>CANRHO010000051.1 GCA_947630435.1 uncultured Bacilli bacterium | reverse complement strand
AAAAACATAATGATATATAAATATAACGAAGGTAAATTAACACTTATTGGTCAAAACATAAGTATTAAAGATAATAAATTAAATTTCTATATAAATGGTTTAAGTGATTATGTACTAACAACAAAAAAAGTAGATAATGTAAAAACTGATACTGAAATGATAGAAAATAATAAAAAAGTAAATAAAGTAAACTTTAAATTGATAATATTAGTACTAATAATATTAGGAGTAATTGGATATATTATTTATAAAAAAAATAATAATAAAAAATAAATGTGATATACAAATAAAAGATAATTATTATATAACTAATTTTACGAAATAGAAGACTAGCTAAAGCTAGTTTTTTTTGATATATTTATATAGGAGGTAATCTTCATGTACGATGTTGTAGTAATAGGGGCAGGTGCATCAGGACTAATGTGTTCATGCGCTCTAAAAATGAAAAATCATAATTTAAAAATATTATTATTAGAAAAAAACGATAAAGTAGGTAAAAAATTACTCATCACTGGAAATGGAAGATGTAATTTAGGGAACTTAAATACAGACATTAGTAACTATAATAGTAGTGGTAATATAAATAAATTTAAAAAATATTTAGACATCAGAAAAGATTTAAATTTGAAAAATGGCATAATACCAATCTGTTTAGATAACGAAAACTATATAGAATACTTAAAATGTATTGGAATAATAACAAAAGAAGATGATAAAAAATTATATCCTTACTCAAACCAAGCAATTTCTGTTTGTAAATCATTTGAAAGATACTTAAAATATTTAAACATTGATATAAAATATAACTACGATGTAACTAAAGTAGAAAATATTAACGACGTTTTTTCTATAAATGATGATATAAAATCTAAGTACGTAGTTGTTGCAACCGGAGGTAAAACATATCCTAAAACAGGTTCAACGGGTGCAGGATATGAAATACTAAAAAAATTTGGCCATAAAATAGAAAAATTATATCCATCTTTAACTTATTTAAAAACTGATTATAAATATATTAAAGATTTATTTGGAGTAAGGTTCAATGGAATAGTTAACTTAAACGTTAATGGAATAATTAAAGAAACTGAAGTAGGACAGATTCAATTTACAAAAGATTCTGTATCAGGTATATGCGTATTTAATTTATCTAGAAACGTAAAAAAATATTTAGAAGAAAAAAAGAAAGTAAATTTAATTATTAATTTAGTTCCAGATTACAGTGATTATGAATTAGAAAGATACATAAAAACATTTAAGGATTATAAGATAGAAGATGCATTATCAGGAATCATAAATAATAAAATAGCAAGTGCAATAACAAAACAGCTAAAAGTTCATGGTAAACTTGTTAAACAAATAAATGAAAATGAAATTAAATCCATATTATTTACTATTCATAACATATGTTTTAACATAATCCAAACAGGTGATTTTGATAATGCACAAGTAACAAGTGGCGGAGCAAACTTAGATGAATTTACAGATGGGTTAGAATCAAAAAAACGTAAAGGATTATACGCTATAGGAGAAATATTAGACGTAGATGGAAAATGTGGTGGTTATAACCTTTCTTGGGCCTTTACAAGCGCTTTAATCGTTTCAAATGAAATAATTAAAACGTCAAGGAAATAATTTATAATTGTCTAATATAATAAATAATAGTATAATTAAATTATAACGTTAGGAGAAGTAAAATGAGTAAGAAAAAGAGAAAAAAACTTAGTAAGAAGGCTAAAATATTGTTAGTAGTTATACTTTTAGCGATAATTGGAGCGTTAGTGTTTGTAATACTAAATGATAATGAACAACAGGTAAAGAAAACACCTAAAAAAAAGAAGATAATAAAAGAAGAAGAGAAAATAAAGATAGTTGATTTAAATTCAACATCAAGACCAATTGCTGTTATGATAAATAATAACAAAGCCGTTTGGGGTTATCAAGCGGGAATTCAAGATGCGTATATCACTTATGAAATGATTGTAGAAGGTGGTATAACGAGAATGATGGCAATCTTTAAAGATAAGAATACCGAGAGAATTGCGTCCATTAGAAGTTCTAGACATTATTATTTAGATTATGTTTTAGAAAACGATGCATTATATGCTCATATAGGGTGGAGCCCTAGGGCTCAAAGTGATATTTCATCACTTGGCATAAATAACATAAACGCAGATAATTCGAGTGCTTTTACTTGGGATAGTGCATTAGCAGGTAAGGTGTCCAAAGAACATAGAGCATATACAAGTATAGAAAAATTAAAAGCCGCCGCAGCAAAAAGAGGATATAGGATGACTTCTGATAAAAAACTATTATTAACTTATCAAGTAAAGCCTCTTGACTTAGCAAACTATGAAGGCGCAATACCTGCTAATATAGTTAGAATTCCTTATTCTAAAACGCATTTAACAAGTTATTCTTACGATCCAGAAAATAAAGTATATAAAAGATATCAAAATAATACAGAACACAAAGATTACGTAACTGGTATGCAATATACTGCTAAAAATATAATCACGTATAAAGTTCATAATTATACTTTAAATGATGGGTATTCTGGTGGAAGACAAGATTTAAATAACATTGGTAGTGGTGAAGGATATTATATTTCTGAGGGATATGCAATACCTATTACATGGGAGAAAACTTCTCGTTCATCGCAAACCATTTATAAAGTTAAAGCAACGGGAAAAGAATTAATTGTAAATGATGGTAATACATTTATTCAAATTCAGCCAGATATCCAAGCTCTTACAATTGAATAATATAAGTAATGTGACATATAATTAATTGGTGATTATATGTCTTTTATATATCTTTTTCTGGTTGGAATACTTGCTGGATCAGCAATGGTAACACCAGGTGTATCTGGGGCTGTTATTACGGTAATACTAGGGGTATATGATAAGATGATTAATGCACTTACTAATTTATTTAATGATTTTAAGAAAAATATTACTTTCCTTATGATCTTAGGAATTGGAATATTAATTGGTGCAGTATGGTTTAGTAATGTTATTATGTTTTTATACAATAAACATGAAGTTATAACTAAATTTGCTTTTATAGGGCTTATAGTAGGAGGAGTTCCTTTTCTTTTTAAGGAGGTTAAATTAAAAAAACAAAAAATTAGTTATTCAGTAATTATTTTTACTTTTTTCATATCTTTAACACTTTGGTTCTTTTCTAAACTCTTATTTAAAATAGATTTAGATGCTAATACGTCTTCTAATATAATGAATTTTATTTACTTATTTTTAGCTGGTATAATATATTCAGTAGGAAAAGTTATCCCTGGCATTAGTAGTTCGTTTTTACTAATAATGATTGGAATGTATGAATATGTGTTGTCAGTTATGGCTCATCCGATTACCGTGGGGTTAAAGCAGATAAATAAACTCATTCCTTTTATGATGGGCTTAATTGTGGGAATTATAGTTCTCTTAAAGTTAATAAAATTTTTATTAGAAAGAAATTATGGTTTAGTATATAGTGTAATAATTGGTTTTGTATTAGGATCTATACCAGTTTTAATTCCAAGTTTAGAATTATCTCCAAACTTAATTATAGGTATATTTATTATGATAAGTAGTTTTATATTATCTTATAAATTAACAAAATGATATTAAATTTACAAAAAAGTATAAATGATACTTGACAATAACATAAGATTTTTAGTATACTTAAAGAGCTTTATAAAAAAGTTTAAGTGGTTCCGTGGTGTAGGGGTTAACACGTCTGCCTGTCACGCAGAAGATCGCGGGTTCAAATCTCGTCGGAACCGCCATTTTTTTTAATTTGGCTCTGTAGCTCAGTTGGTAGAGCACAGGACTGAAAATCCTGGTGTCAGCAGTTCAATCCTGCTCGGAGCCACCATATGAATACCAAACCTGAACTTCTGTGGTTCGGGTTTTTAAATTATGGTATTATATATAATATACTTAGTAGAAACATATTAAAAAGAGGTGAGTCCTTTATGAAATTATTTTTAATTAGACATGGCGAGTCAATTCAAAACACTAAGGAAAATTATGAAATTAAACTTCCAGATCACAAAGTATATTTATCTGAAAACGGACGTATTCAAGCTAATAAAGCCGGAGATTTTTTAAATAAATACGTATGTGAAAATAATATTGATTTAAAAAATGCTACCCTTTGGGTTAGTCCTTATGAAAGGACAAGACAAACTGCAGAGATAATAAATAAGTATTTAAAAATAGATGATGTTAAAGAAGATATAACATTGGTTGAGCAACGTTATGGATTATTTAGTGATAAGGAAATAATGGTAATAAGAGAAAAATATCCTGAAGAATTTGCTTTTTATGATAATTACTACCAAAATGACGGAAAGTTTTATGCTAAACTACCTCAAGGAGAAAGCCCATATGATGTAGCACTTAGAACTAAACAATTTTTGGAGACAATATTTAGAGATGAAAGTGAAAATTTGTTCATTGTATCACATGGAACGACAATTAGAACGATAATAATGAATTGGTTTCATTATTCTCCGGAATGGTTTAATAAAGAACCTAATATGAAAAATTGTTCAATTAGATTTATTGATAGTGATTCTACTAATCGAGAAGAAAAATATATTTATGGTGGCCCAATAAAAAAATAGGAAAGATTATTTATTGACAACTTCAACTATTTATCTTTCTTATTTTTTGATTTTGAACTTGTTTTTTTAGGACTTTTTCTAAGTTCTTCCCTTATTTCTTTAAGTACGCTTAATTCTGTTTCAGTGATTTTTTCTTCTTTTTCGTGTTCTTCTTTTTTGGCTAAATTAGAAAGTTTATTAACTATTTTAACAAAAATAAATACACAAAAGGCAATTATTAAGAAGTCTATTATATTTTGAATGAACATACCATATGCTATTTTAGCACCACCAACTTTTATAGATAAGTTACTAAAGTCGACCCCGCCTATAATAACTCCAATTATTGGCATTAAAATATCATTTACTAATGATGAAACTATTTTTCCAAAAGCACCACCAATAATAACACCAACAGCTAAATCAACAACGTTTCCTTTTGAAATAAATTCCTTAAATTCCTTTAACATCTTTTCCTCCTTTAATTCTAATTATATCATATATTGATACATATTAGTTACTGTTATGTTATAATTAAAGTATATAGAATATGGAGGTAAATCATGAAAACAAAAAGAGGAAGTATAATAATTGTAGAAGGCCCTCAAGGCGTTGGTAAAAGTACACTGGCAAATTTTTTAAGAGATAATTTACCAACTACTAATTTATATAGGTTATCCGGAATAAAAGACAAGAGTAAATTAGGTAAAGAAAAAAATAAAATCATGTATTTAGGTTTAATCAATTACATGGAATCACTGGAAGAAACTGAACTTAATTTAGTATTCGACAGAACTTTTTTTTCAGAACAAGTATATTGTATGCTTGGATATAAAGAATATAAATTTGATGATGAATACAAAAGATTAGTAAAAAAGCTAGCAGCATTAGACTATAACATTTACTTTGTTGTTTTATATTTAAAAAATGAAAAACTTTATGAACAAAGATTAAAAAGAATACATCATAATTACCAAGAATTCAGTTTAAAAAATAGTGTTGATCAGCAAAATACTTACTTAAAACTTGCTGATAATATTAAAGAAAAAAATATTAAAGTGCTAAAAATACCAATGGATGATTATAAATCTGGATACAATAAACTTATTGCTCAAATACCCATATTAAAAGAAAATAATGTTAAATATCAGTGAAATAACAATTAAAAGATATTTAAGCTTTGTATCATAACTTCAACAAAATCATAAAATACTATTGAAAAAATTAAACATAAATGTTATAATTATTGGCGTCGCAAGGGGATAAATATTACCCTTGGTTTGTATAATTGCGCTCGTAGCTCAGCTGGATAGAGCACTTGGCTACGAACCAAGGGGTCAGGGGTTCGAATCCCTTCGAGCGCG
>CANRHO010000050.1 GCA_947630435.1 uncultured Bacilli bacterium | reverse complement strand
AAATAGAAAATATGAAAGTGCACTTAACGAAGCCTAAAGATAGCGTAACATATACGGTATATGTAGCAAATAACGGAAGTATAAACGCAGAAGTAACAAGTATAAAAACTCCTACTTTAACAGAACAGCAAAAAAAGTATTTAGAGTTTAGTGCAACATATGAAGATGGGAATCCTATAGAAAATAGTAATATAATAAATGCAGGGGAAAAAGAAAAAGTAATAATAAAAATAAGATTTAAAGAAGAGTTAGAAAAGGAGGAATTACCAAAAGAAGGAGAAGAAATCGAATTAAGTTTTGAAATAGAGTATGTACAAACTGATAATAAGAAAGTAACAACAACACCTCGAGAATATAACATAGGAGATGAAATCAATCTTGGTTCAGAAAATTTTTATGTAATAAGTGATAATGGCGATAGTGTTACAGCGCTTGCTAAATATAATTTAGATATTGATGGTACTGATAGTCCTGTGCAGTCTGTTTCGAATGCTGATACTATTGCTTTTGCGAATAAAAAAGAAAATAAAGTATATGGGTACTGGTCGGATGATAGTGGTAATTTACTAGATAAATATGGAAGTAGTTATCCTGCTTATGTATATGATGAAAATAGTTTATTATATCAATACGTAGAAAGTTATGAAAACAAATTAAAAGAAGAATATTCAAGTATAAGTGCTAGATTAATAACTCTTGAAGAGCTAGAAAGCATAGGATGTTCAAAGAATAGTTCATGCACGAAGCAGTGGGTTCAAAAACCGTACTTTTGGAGTGGTACGGCTAGTCAAGGCTATTATATTTGGAATGTTAATAGTTATGCTTTATGGGATTTTTTATATAAATTCGATGCCGGTGAAATGGTAGGTATTCGCCCGGTTATAACAATTAGTAAATCAGAACTATAGAGTAAAAAGAATTCGTTTTAGAATTTTTTTTATGTATTAAATTCAAATAAAAGTACCATAACAAACATAGGATATAAAAGAAAGGGGATTCTTATGTTTGTTAATTTTAGTGAGGAAACAAGGCATTTATTAAAACAAGCTGAAAAGGAAAGAGAAGATCTTCGCCATCCGTATGTAGGTAGTGAACACCTTTTTTTATCTATCCTTAGAGATAGTAAATTAGTAGATTTATTAAAAAAACATAAAGTTACTTATGATAGATTTAAAAATAAATTAATTGATTTAATTGGTATTGGAAGTAAGAAAAGTGATTTTATTTTATATACACCGCTTCTTAAGAGGGTTTTAGAAAATGCTGTGATTGAGGCAAGGGAAGAAAATAATAAGATTGTTAATCCTGAAATAGTAATAATTTCTATTTTGGATGAAAAAAATGGAGTTGCTTATACTATATTAAAAAGTTTAAATGTTAATTTTGAAAAAATATATCATGATTTAAAAAATAAAAAAGATAATAAAAACTTAAGAAAAAGAAAATTATTGATAGAAGAATTAGGAACTGATTTAACTAAGTTAGCTAAAGAAAAAAAATTAGACCCAGTAATAGGAAGAAATGTTGAAATAAAAAAAGCCATTGAAATATTATTAAGAAGAAAGAAAAACAATCCTATTTTAATTGGACCTGCTGGAGTTGGAAAAACGGCAATAGTAGAAGGAATTGCAAATTTAATTGTAAGTGATGCATGTCCTTCCTTCTTAAAGGAAAAAAGGATAATTTCCCTTAATATTTTTTCTTTGGTTTCAGGAACTAAATATCGTGGTGAATTTGAAGAAAAAATGAAAACATTAATAAAAGAATTAGAAGATAATAAAGACATTATTTTATTTATTGATGAGATACACACCATGGTAGGAGCAGGGGGCGCTGAAGGAGCAATAGATGCTTCTAATATATTTAAGCCAGCTTTAGCCAGAGGAAATATTAGGATAATAGGAGCAACCACCTTAGATGAGTATAAAAAGTACATTGAACCTGATGCAGCGCTTGCAAGAAGGTTTCAAAGTGTTAATATAGAAGAACCAGATAAAAATGATGTGATAAAAATACTAATGGGAATAAAGCCATTATATGAAAAATTTCATAATATAAAAATAACTAATGAATTAATAAAAGAAATAGTTTTTTTATCTTCAAAATATTTAACTAATAGATATGAACCAGATAGATCTATAGACGTATTAGATGAGGTTTGTGCAAAAACATCAGTTCGTGAGAACGAGGCTGAGAAAAAATATAAACAGTTGAAAAAAGAATTACAAAGGACAAAAAAATCTAAAATAAAAGTAATATCAGATGGTGATTTTAAAACTGCGTATGAATTAAAAGCTAAAGAAAATAGATTAACAGCAAATTTAAATAAAGTAGTAATTAATGAAAAAATAGTGTCAAAAAAGGATGTTTTAGAGGTTATTAAAAACAAAAGTAATATAAAAAGTTTAGGTATTAGTAAAGAAAGAAAAAAATTTTATAAATTATTGGAAAACAAATTAAATGATGTTTTAATTGGTCAAAATAAAGCAGTGAAAGAATTAATTAAATCTTTAATAAGAAAAGAGTTATTAAAGACAAAGAAAACATATAGTGTTTTGATAACTGGTGAATCATCATCAGGGAAAACTTTACTTGCAACTACGTTTTTAAAGAATGTCGTAGGGGAAAACAACATAATAAAATTGGATCTTAGTGAATATAAAGAATACCATACAATAACAAAACTTATTGGTACAACCGCCGGATACATAGGTTATGATAATAAAAATAATGTGTTTGAAAAAATAAGAACAAATCCATCTTCAGCACTTTTGATAGATAATTTTGAAATGGCTTCAAGTGAAGTTCAAAATTTATTTTTAAAGATATTAAAAAGTGGAATTATAGAAGATGCTAGTGGAAAAAAAATAGATTTTACTAATACTTATGTTATATTTACAACAACAATAAAAAAAGAAAATAATCCAGTAGGATTTGAAAATAAAAAGATAAATGATTTATCATTTTTACCAAAAAACTTTTTAGATAGTATTTCAACAAAGATAAAATTAGAAAATATAAATGATTCAATTAAAAATAAAATAGTATTGAAAAAAATAAAAGATATAAAAGAAATGTATTCTAATATTAATATAGAAATAACTGATGATTATAAACAAATTATTAAAGATAAAATAAAAACAAAAACCAATTTTCAAAGTGTGGTTAAAAAGGTAGAAAAAGATCTAGAAGAACAAATAATAGATGCTTTGATTTCTTATAAAAAAAACATAAGAATTAGTAAAGAAAAATTAAGTGATGTTGCTAGTTGATATCACTTTTTTTTAATTTTTATTTATTGTATAATATACTTATATTGTATATATAAAAAGAAAGGAAAGTGAGCATTATGAAGTTATATAATACACTTACTAAAAAAATTGAAGAATTCATTCCTAATGAGCCAGGGGTTGTTAAAATGTATACTTGTGGTCCTACCGTGTATCATTATCAACACATCGGAAATTTAAGAAGTTATATCATTGAAGATGTTTTTGAAAAAGCTTTTAAATACTTAGGTTATAAAGTTAAAAGGTGTATGAACATAACTGACGTTGGACATCTTAAAAGTGATGGGGATGAAGGAGAAGATAAGATGCTAATTGCAATAAAGCGAGAACATAAATCCTCTCATGAAATAGCAAAGTTTTATACTGACGAATTCAAAAAAGATTGTGAATTAGTAAATGTAAGATGGCCAGACATAGTTGTTCCTGCGACACAAGAAATTGATATGTATATCAAAATTATTTCTAAATTATTAAATGATGGATATGCATATGAAAGTTGTGGTAACATATATTTTGATACTTCTAAATATAACAAATACTATGAGTTATCAGGTAGAAATGTAGAAGATTTAATAGTTGGTAGTAGAGAAGATGTACAGCAAGATAATAATAAGAGAAATCCAGCAGATTTTGTGCTTTGGTTTACAAACTCAAAATTTGGTAATCAAGAGTTACAATGGGATAGTCCTTTTGGAAGGGGTTTTCCAGGGTGGCACATAGAATGTAGTGGAATTGCTATTAAATACCTAGGAGAATACCTAGACTTACACTTTGGAGCAGAGGACGCTGTTTTTCCTCACCATACAAACGAAATTGCTCAATCAGAGTGCTACTTAGGCCATAAGTGGTGTAATTATTGGATTCATTTGTCTTGGTTATTAACTAACAATATTAAAATGAGTAAGAGTTTGGGTCATGTGCTTACTGTTTCTAAGTTAAAAGAAGAAGGTTATAATCCTTTAGCATATAGATATTTCATTTTAAACTCATATTATCATAAACAAGTTAATTTTACTTATGAATTATTAGACCAATCACAAAATACTTATTTAAAGCTTTTGAATAAAATTTCTTTAATTAAAGAAGATGGGTTATATGATGAAAAGGACTATAAAAAATATGATGATTTATTTAAAGAACATTTATCTAATGATTTAAATACTCCTAATTGTTTAACATTATTATATGATTTAATTAAAGACGAAAAAGTATCAGGAAATACAAAACTTAAGCTTATTAAATCATGGGATATGGTTTTAGGACTAGATTTGATAAAAGATGAAGAAGAAAATGACGAAGAATTAATTAAATACGTACAAGAGCAGATAAAATTAAGAAGTGAAGCTAAAAAAAATAAAGATTTTAAAACCGCTGACAAAATAAGAGATGAATTAAAAGAAAAGAAAATTGAATTAAAAGATACAAAAGATGGAACCATATGGTCTAGAGGGTAGATATTAATTATGAAAATTAAAGATTTTATTAAAGAAAAAAAGAAAATTAAAACAATAAATGAAATAAGAAGCTTAGGGTATGATGATGAACAAGCAAAAGTACTATTTGATGCTACAAAAATATATCCTCGTATAATAGATTTTGCAGATCCAAGTTATAATGTTAATCAAATAGAAGAAGTGTTAACTTTTTTTAAACATGAAGATGCATTTAGTATTGCTAGGTTTTACAGCCTAGAACCTTCTAAAAGGATTTTAATGACTGAAGCATATAATAAATTTTCTAATTTGGGTCCTAATTTAAGTATTAGAACGTTTAGACTTGTATATGATGTTGCATGTTTATATGATGAAACAGTATTAAAAATGGTAATAGAAAAATCAATAACTGATAAACCTGATTATGATTTTTTAAATACAATTAGGTACGCTATGGATCAAGACGTTAGCTTGTACGATTTAAATTATTTTTCTAACTTAAAAAAGGAAAATAAAACAAAATAGAATAAAAAAACAATTTATAATGTATACTATTTTTGGTGATACTATGTATTATTTAAATTGTTTTTTTATATACTCAATTCTTGGCCATTTATTAGAAACAGTTACTGCATTAGTAACTAAAAATGGTTTTAAAAGTGGTTTTTTATATGGATGGTGGACACCAGTTTATGGAATAGGCGCAGTAACGATTTTATTTGTTTCACAGTATCTATTTAAGAATTTACATATGCATAGATTTTGGGAAACCGTTATCATGTTTTTTGTTGTTGCAATAGTATTATCTACCTTAGAAGCTTTAGGAGGAGTATTAATAGAAAAAATATTTGGAGAAGTATTTTGGGATTATTCTTCACAAAAGTTTCATATAGGACATTACATATCTTTAGAGATGACTTTAGTATGGGGTGCTATAAGTATTGTTTTTGTATATATTATTAATCCACTATTAGAAAACCTTATTAAAAAAATACCTACATGGGTAACAATTTTATCAATTATTTTATTCTTGTTTGATTGTACAAAAACTTTTATAGATAAAAGAAATTAATTATAATTTTTAATTTTTATAATATAAAATTATCTTGACGATAAAAATTATATTATGCTATATTAATAATGTAAAATAAGGTAAGGTGTTAAAGGTGTTAAAAAAAGAAGTAAAAAATAAAGTAGGAAGACCAAAATTAGCAGATAATAAAACAAAAAAGAAGGCTATTATTTCGGTATGTATAGCAT
>CANRHO010000049.1 GCA_947630435.1 uncultured Bacilli bacterium | reverse complement strand
CTTCATAATAAGGCGTTATCACCTGCTATTACATCGGTTATATTTATTATTCCATTTATAACAATATCAAGCATACAACGAGGTTTTTTACATGGCAAAGAAGATATGTTATCAGCTTCCGTAACAAATGTTACCGAAGAAATAGTTAAAATTATTTTGATTATAATTTTTCTACCTCTTGCTATTGCTAAATCAGACATAACGGCAGTTATATTTATTATATTATTTAATATTATAACCGAATTAACTAATATATTAATTATGCGAAACACCATAAATAAAAAATACTCTTTTAATGGAAAAGGAAAAATAACTAAAAATATAATAAAAGAAATATTATCAATATCTGTTCCAACAACGTTAGTAAGGTTAATATCTTCATTTGGATTTTTCCTAGAACCAATAATTCTTACAAATACCTTATTATCTACTGGTTTTTCTACTAATTACATTACGTTAGAATACGCAGTGATTAACTCTTATATAATACCTCTTTTATCAATACCAAGTTTCTTTTCAATTTCTATTGCATCAGCTTTGCTGCCTAACATTACAAAAGCATACACTAATAAAAGATATAAAGATTTTAATAGCAAATTATTAAAATTGCTATTTCTATCAATGTTAGTAGGAGGAATTTGTTTAACCATTATCCTTATATTTCCAGAAACCATTTTAAAAATAGTATATAATATTAATTTTGGAATTAACTATATATATTTAATAGGACCATTCTTTCTTGTTTTATATATGCAACCTACTTTATCAGTTGCTCTTCAAGCAATGGGAAAAACAAATAAACTTTTTTTAGTATCAACTATTTCAATCATTATAAAATATAGTGTATTATATTTATTTGGAAAATTAGGATTTGGTATGAATGCACTTATTTTCGCAATAATTACAGGAATTATAGTAACTACTTGTCAAATACTATACATTGTTTTAAAAGAAATAAATAAAAAAATCTAGTTACTAGATTTTTTATCTTCTATTTTAACTGAAAAAGTAATTATATTACACACTATTAATATGATATATGAACAATACGTTACATCCTTAATAATTATTTGAAAAATTAGTAATAATATTGATAGAATATCTAATATAACTAATATAGTTCTTAATGTTTTAAGGTTTCTTTTTCTACGAATTAGCTCTTCATAATACTTCTTTTCTTTCATAATTAATCCTCATTCAAGCTATCAGTTAAAGAACAATTAAATCCTTTTTTTGAATATGCATCTTGCATACTTGATAAAGTATCATCTAAGGTTGGTTTTACAAATAAAATAGTTTGATTTTCAATAATTATTAACCCGTCATACCCCGTTCTTTTATAATTAGTTTCGACATTAAAAGTAAAGCCTGTATCATTTTTTTCATAACTAACGTTATTTCCAGATACCGAAACATTATTTATGAAAAAAGTTTCATACTGTTTTTTTAAATCTTCAATCACGGCAGATGAATCATTTGTATTAGACATAACTACATAATTAAAGTTCGAATTAATTATTTTATCAATTTCGTAGTTAGCAACATATGTAACACTTTGTGATTCGGCATCACTTTTTGATGAATAAGTACAAGTGAGTGTTCCCGTATCCGGCTTCTTAGTAGTATGTGGTGCGGTAGTTGTTGTTTTAGGTTCAACACTTTTTGTTGTTCTTCCAAGATAAGTTTTGTTATTAACATAATAAAGTATTAATAATATTATTATTGCAAAAATTATTCCTAATATAGTGTAATTAGGTTTTTTACTAGACATTAATACTTCATCATTAGTTATCGGGTCTATCATAACCGTATTATTTATTGCACCATCATATAAATCATCAAGATTTATTTCACGGGTAACAGATTCTGGTTCATTAACTTCTTCGACATTAATTTCTTCTACCTTTTCTTTTTCATTTTCTTTTATATCATTTTCTTTATTCATCTTGTTACCCTCCTTATATTAATATAATAACATAATATTTTTAAAATAAAAGTATTAGAACATTTTTTTACCAATTTTTTCTCCATATTTTACATACGTTTCATATCCATTCTTTGAATTATTAATTATTTCTTCATCAAGCTTTATTTTTGAGTGTTGAACCATTACTACAACAGTAGATCCTCCATACATAAAATACCCTTTTTCTTCACCTTTTATAAATTTTCCTTGTTTTTTTATGTTATTTATTTTGCCAACTAATAGCGCACCAACTTCAACGTACATAATTGTTCCAAAATTATTTGTTTTAACTAAAGTACACTCTCTCGTGTTTTCTTTAAAAACCATATGTTTATCATATACAATAGGATTAACAGAATGATATTTACCATTTATTTTATAGTTATTTATTATAGTACCATCATCTAAAAATAAATAATGATGGTAATCTTCTGGTGAAAGTCTAAAAACTAAAACATAACCATTTTCAAACAGGTTGCAAATTTTTTTATCATTAATTATAGAATCTACACTATAAGTGCTATTTTTTATTTTAAATAATAAATCATTACTAATTTTATAACACGTAAGTTTTGAATCACAAGGCGCAATAAAAGCGCTTTTATCTTTTTCTATTATTCTTTTATTTGGTTTTATTTTTCTTATGAAAAATGAATTGAAAGAATTATAATTTTCATTATAAAAGTCTTCCATTTTAATATTATGATGTTTTATAAATGGCTTAATCATTATTTTAGAAAACCATGAATTCATAAAAATTTTTACGATGTTTGAAATAAATTTATTATTAACTAATGGTTTTAATATTATTCTTCCAGCAGCACTATTATATAAAAATGATAATCCTTTATTTGGATTATCTTTAATTTTTTTTCTCATTATCTCATAGCCGCTGAAATGATTGCAATTTCTATTGCTGCTAAAATAGAACATATAACATACCACATTCCAGTCGGTTTTTTTATCTTTATATTAATTACAAATAATATTGCCGTTGACAACATTACAAGTGGATACGCCTTAACAAAAACGCCTTGGTTCATAAAAATGTTTAAATTGTATGTGAAAGGAAGTATTATTGCAATACTGGTTACAGGAAGGCCATGGAAATATGAAACTTTTTCCTTCTTTCTTTTTTCAAAACTAGTTTCTGATAAAACATTAAAGTATGCCAATCTAATAACTGCCGCTAATACATAAATTATATATATTAATATATTAAATCTGCTAGTAAAGCCCATACAAATTCCTAGTATAACTGGAAATACTCCAAAACAAACGGTATCAGCTAGCGAATCTATTTGAACTCCAAATTTTTTTTCATCATCGGTTCTTTTACAGGCTCTTGCTATAGTACCATCAAACATATCACATACCCCAGATAAAATAAGACACATAATAGCTATCGGTATATGTCCTAAAAAAGCAAGTACCATACCTACTACTGAAAACGAAAGACCAATATACGTAAGTACAACTGATGCACCATAAAATCCTATAAACATAAATTCTACTCCTTACTACTTATATGTTATGAATTAATTATAACATAAATATTTATTTACATAAAGTAAAAGAAGACATTAATCTTCTTTTTTTTCATTTGGATTTTCTATTTCTGGTTTCATAAGTGGAAATAATACAACATCCCTAATAGATGGTTGATCATATATTAACATCATTAATCTATCAATTCCAAATCCTAAACCAGATATTGGAGGCATTCCTTGTTCCATTGCAAGCATAAAGTTTTCATCTAAATCCATTGTTTCATCATCACCTTGAGCTTTTGCCTTTAATTGATCTTCAAATGCATTTCTTTGTGTGATTGGGTTAACTAATTCCGAATAAGCTTTACAAAGTTCACTTCCACAAGCCACAACTTGGAATACATCTATTATTCGGTTATCATTATCATTTCTTCTTGCAAGCGGTATAAGCATAGCAGGATAGTTATACATTATGGTAGGTTGTACAATGTTTTCTCTTATTTTTTTCTTATAAACAAAATCAACTATTTGACTAAGTGATTTATAATCTTGTAATTCTTCATATGAAAACAAATTATTTTTTACGATCATATCTTTTAATACAGAAGGATCATCAATTGATAGAAAGTCAAAACCAAATATTTTTCTCATTTCTTCTACATAATTTATTTTATTCCAACTTTCTTTCCCAAAATCCAAGGTAACGCCTTGATAAATAATTTTTGTTGTTCCTAATAATTCCATTAACAATTCTTTTATAAAAGTTTGATAAAACTTCATGTTATCTTCGTAATTCCAATATGAAGCATACCATTCTACTTGTGTGAACTCTTGTAAATGCTGTGGATCCATTCCTTCGTTTCTAAAACACTTAGCAACCTCATAAACTTTATCATATCCAGCTGCGATGCACTGCTTTAAATAAGTTTCAGGGGCTATTCTCAAATTACAATCAATATCTAAAGAATTATGATGAGTAAAAAATGGTTTTGCTGCCGCACCACATACCGCTGTTTGTAAAATAGGTGTTTCAACTTCTAAAAATCCATGTTCACCCAAAAATTTATGAATAAACGCATATAACTTACTTCTTCCTAGAAATACTTTTCTAGACTCTTCATTAGAAATTAAGTCAACATATCTTTGTCGATACTTTAATTCAGTATCATTAAGACCATGAAACTTATCCGGAAGCGGTCTTAATGCTTTTCCTAGAAAATCAAAGGTATTAACCCGTAACGTTTTTTCTCCTGTTTGGGTTGTAAAAATTTCTCCCTCAGCACCAATAAAATCTCCTACATCAATCTGCTTTTTAAAAAACTGATATTTCTCTTCCCCAACTATATCCATTCTAAATTCAAGCTGCATACCCGATTCTATGTCACTTATACGAACAAAGCTAAGTTTTCCCATCTTTCTCATAAAAATAACCCTACCGGCAATTCTTACGTTACATGTTCCATCTTCTAACTTACTTGCTTGTTTTAAAGAATGCGTTCTTTCATACCTTTGTGGATATGGATTACATACTTTTTTTATATCATCTAATTTTGCTCTTCTTACTAATTCTTGCTCAGTTAATTCTCTCAAATCATTCACTCCTTTTTCGTTTTATTATAACATATTTTTTTAATATTTATAATTTATTTACTTAAAACACATTTATATCCATCTTTTTCTAATTGCTTTTTAAAGCTCTTATATGTTGTTTTTGAATTTATCTTATAATAACTAACAGGCTTTAAGTCTTGGTCTATTTTATCTAAATCATCAAATTTTATTAATTCAAAATCTAAGTAACCATTAACTTTAAAGTAATCATCACTAGTTTCGTATATATAAGTAAATCCTGGCATACCATTTGAGTTAATTATTACCGGTAATTTTTCTTGCTTAACATATTGTATTTGTTCTTTATACTCGTTATTTAAAGCCGTATAAGTGTAATTACTTTCTATATAAATAATATCATTATTTTTATAGCTGATTTTATATTGGTCAATATATTTATACCCTTTATCTACTGCGCTAGAAGAACAACTAATAGTTCTTGTAACACCAAATATAAAATACATGATAATTAACAATAATAAAATCAAAGATACAATAATTATAGATATTATTTTTTTCTTATTATTTTTCTTGTTTTTTAAATTATTATTTTTATCTTCATGGTTTTTATCGTCACTATTTTCTGTAGTTAAATATGTTTTTTCATTATCAAAAGGTATATCCTGATAATTAAAATTAGGCATATCATCATTAAAATCATTTAACTTATTTTGCGTTTCACTAATTTTAGGTTCTAATTTATCTTCGGTATTAATGGTACTTTTATCATCTTTTTTTACATCTATTTCAATAAAATCAGCCCCAAATATATCATCTAATGCACTTTCTAAGTCATCATCATGCATAATACCCCTCCTTTTATCTTTATATAGTATATCATAAAGATAGCTTTTAAACAACAAAGAAAACATTTGAGTTTAGGTATTTTACTAATTTAATATGTTATTTTTGATTAGTTTTAATAAAATTATTAGAAATGATATCGA
>CANRHO010000048.1 GCA_947630435.1 uncultured Bacilli bacterium | reverse complement strand
CAATTAGTTGATGGTAAGTGCCCGGATTGTGGTAGAAGCGTAGAAGAAAAAAAAGAAGAGGCTTACTTTTTTAAATTATCAAAATATCAGGATAAACTAGTAGAATATATTGAATCTCATCCGGATTTTATTAAACCTGAATCAAGAAAAAATGAAATGTTAAATAACTTTATTAAACCAGGGTTGCAAGATTTATGTGTATCAAGAACGTCTTTTGATTGGGGAATACCAGTTAATATTGATCCTAAACATATTGTATATGTTTGGCTTGATGCTTTAACGAATTATATTACCAACATAGGTTATGATCCAGATGGATCTAGTAGTGAATTTAAAAAATGGTGGCCCGCTGATCTTCATTTAATTGGTAAAGATATAATAAGGTTTCATACCATTTACTGGCCATGTTTTTTATGGAGTTTAGATATAGAACTTCCAAAACAAATATTTGGTCATCCTTGGTTACTTACTAATAACGATAAAATAGGTAAAAGTCGTGGAAACGCTATATATGCTGATGATTTAGTTGATTTATTTGGCGTTGATGCTGTAAGATATTATGTTCTACATGAAATACCATATGCAAATGATGGAAACTTAACTTATGAATTACTAATTGAAAGAACTAATACTGATTTAGCTAACACGTTAGGTAACTTAGTTAACAGAACGATTTCTATGGCTAATAAGTATTTTAATGGTACGGTAATTAACAAGAAAGTAAACGAAGAACTAGATAATGAACTTATTGCGATGATAAATAATTTAGATTCTAAAGTAGAAAATAAAATGGATAACTTAGAAATAGGTGCTGCTTTAGATGAAATATTTGAAGTATTAAGACGTAGTAATAAATATATTGATGAGACTATGCCATGGTCTCTTGCAAAAGAAGATAATAAAAAAGATAGATTACAAACCGTGCTTTATAATTTACTAGAATCAATTAGGGTATGTGCTAACTTTTTAAATCCATTTTTAACAAAAACATCAGATGAAATTCTAAAACAATTAAATATATATGATAAGACACTAAATTATAACGAAAGTAATACGTATACTAATATGAATAAAGAAGTATTATTCCAAAGAATAAATAAGGAAGAAAAATTAGAAGAGATAGAAAACCAAGTAAAATAAACCTTGGTTTTCTTTATATTAGTTTTATAAAAAACTAATGTTAAAAATGAAAAATAACAAAACAAATCATATATTAAATATTTTCTTTATAGAAATATAATAAACCGGATTATTCTTAAATTAGTACTTAAAAAGCTGGATAACAGCAAATAATTTTACGTTAGCTTTTTATTTATAATACATAGCTAATAAATGATTTTTAAAAAGATAATGAAAGTTAATACAACTTTAAAACTAATAATAGTTTATAATAAATATTGTAATTATTTAATAAATTTTGATAAAAAGGTGTCATATAATTTTTTATAAGAGAAATTAAAGTGTTTGTCGGTGTGTTATTTAATAACAATGAAATAAATTATTTTGAGCTATTATAGTCAAATAAAAACATGAAGTGATATATGATATTTTTTTAAAGAAGAATGCATAGAATATAATAAACGGTTGACACGTTCATAAGAAAGTGTTAATATTTTGTTAATAAGTGAGTTTGAGTATGAGTTAAAATCTAGCCTCAAAGGGTAAGAACCTACACGTACTAATAAAAGCACGGAGTCACTTTTACTTAAGTGATTTATCGTGCTTTTTAATTTCACTAGAAAGGAAAAGGTTATTATGTTTTATACTGTAAAAGAAAATTATACTAATCTCTTAAACCTATTATTACGACTGTTTAGTAATAGGTTAGTTTTGCGTGGATAAAACATTTATATATTATGAACCTATTACTTATGTTTAAATACAAGTAATGGGTTTTTTTATATTTTATGAAAAGGAGATTAATATGAAAACGATAAAAATATTTGATACCACCTTAAGGGATGGTGAACAATCACCTGGTTGTTCAATGGGTATAGATGAAAAGGTAATTATTGCAAAAAAATTAGATGAGATGAAAGTTGATGTTATAGAAGCGGGTTTTGCTGCATCAAACCAAAGGGATTTTATTTCAATAAAAAAGATAAGTGAGGTTGTAAATTATTCTGTTATTGCATCTTTAGCAAGATGTAATAAAAATGATATTGATATGGCATATGAAGCAGTAAAAGATGCTAAAAAACCAAGAATTCACGTGTTTATTGGAACAAGTGATTCACATATATTTGATAAGCTTCATAAAACAAAAGAAGAAGTAATTGAAATAGTAAAAGAAATGGTTAGTTATGCTAAAGAAAAATGTCATGATGTTGAATTTTCTTTGGAAGATGCAACTAGAACCGATGCAAATTATGCATGTAAAGTAATTGATGCCGCAATTGAAAGTGGAGCAACGACGATTAACATACTAGATACCGTTGGATATACAATTCCAAGGGAGTTTTCGTCATTTATAAATTATTTGATGGAAAATAGTATGTTAAGTAAGGTAGATGTTTCGGTTCATTGCCACAATGATTTAGGTAATGCAACTGCTAATACAATGAGTGCTATAAAACAAGGAGTAAATCAAGTAGAATGTACTATAAATGGTATTGGTGAAAGGGCGGGTAATACCGCTTTAGAAGAGGTAGTAGCAAACATAGATACAAGATCTGATTATTATGATTGTAAAACGAATATTGATTTATCAAAGATTTATGAAATAAGCTTACTTGTAAGTGAAGTAACTGGATCGGTTGTTCAAAATAACAAACCAATCGTTGGTAAAAATGCATTTAAACATGAAGCAGGAATCCATCAAGCAGGAGTTTTAAATAATAAAAAAACATATGAAATAATGAATCCTAAAAAATATGGTATATATCAAGATAACATGGTAATTGGAATACATTCGGGTAAACATGCCATAGTAGACAAAATAAAAAAATTAGGTTTTGATAAAGATAAATATAACATAGATGATATTGTTAGTGATGTTAAGTGCTTTTTTCAAAATAAAAAAGAAATCACAGATAAAGAATTTATTGATATAGTTAATAGTAATAAAAAGATATTTAAAAAATATGAATTATAAAAACATATGAGAATAAACTTTTGTTTATTCTCAGGCCGTTGACA
This sequence comes from uncultured Bacilli bacterium, assembly GCA_947630435.1. Taxonomy (GTDB): domain Bacteria; phylum Bacillota_I; class Bacilli_A; order RF39; family UBA660; genus Aphodocola. Next base: position 2,972 of record CANRHO010000048.1, on the reverse strand, counting down.
AAGTCGGTTTTTCAAACCGGCTTTGTCAATCGGCTTTTTTAATCTCCCACTTTGGTACTAAAAAAAGAGTGAATTTGAATTTTTAATATCGAATAACACTCGATTTTAAACTTTTTCTCCCACTTTTAGATTTTTTAAATTTTAATTTTTTCTAAAAATGTAGTTTGTCAACAATCTGAGAATAAACTTTTGTTTATTCTTTTTTGTTGCAATTTTTAGAATTTTACATAAACAAATATAGAAGGTGATTATATGCGTTTATGGAAAAACTCTAAATATGTTAAGGAAGGTGATTATTTTTTAGTTGATGATGATAATAAAAAATATGTACAAGATGCAATTAATAATAAAGCAGCTAAAATAATTACCCAAACTGATGATATATATGATATAAAAACAATTAAAGTTGATAATATAAATGATTATATTAAAGACTTTTATAGTGATAAGATAAATAATATAAAATTAATTGGAATAACGGGTACTAATGGTAAAACAACTACTTGTTATCTTATTTATCAAATGTTAAATTATATTGGTGTTAAAACCGCTTACATTGGTACGATTGGGTTTTATGTTGATGGATTTATAAAAAATCTTGATAACACAACGCCAAGTATAGATATATTATATAACCTTATATTAGATGCTAAGGAAAGTGGTTGTAGTACGGTTGTTATGGAAGCTTCAAGTCATGCTTTAAAACAAGAAAGATTACATGGTTTATTATTTGATGCTATAGGAGTAACCAATATAACACAGGATCATTTAGATTATCATAAAAACATGAAAGATTATATAAAAAGTAAGAAAAAAATAATAAATATGCTTAAAGATAGAAGAATATGCGTGTTAAATAAAAAAGATAAATATTACAAACGTTTTAAAAATAGAAAGAATAATAATTACATAATTGGAAAAGAGGTTAAAATAAAGAAAATAAAAACTGGTTTGGAAAGTACAAAAGTTTATTTTAAGGATAAAAAAAACATTAAAATAGATTTATCATTAGTTGGATGTTTTAACGTTTATAATTATTTAATGGCATATAAAATAATTAAGGAATTAGGATATGATGTAACAAAGATATTTCAAAATTCTTATGATTTTAACGAGCCACCAGGGAGAATGCAGAAAATAAAATATAAAAATAACGTTATATTTATAGATTATGCACATACTCCTGATGCGGTTTTAAACGTACTTAAAACCGTTAAAAAAATAAAAAACAAAGGAATTATTACAATTATAGGTTGTGGTGGTAATAGAGATAAGTTAAAAAGACCAAAAATGGCTGCAATAGCATGTATGAATTCTAATTACGTGATATTTACTAATGATAACCCAAGGTACGAAAACGAAAGTGATATAATGAATGATGTTTTAAAAGGGGCCAAGGGTAAATATGAGGTTATATATGATAGACATGATGCAATAGAAAAAGGTATTAAATTATTAGACGGTAAAAAAATATTAATGATACTGGGTAAAGGTCATGAAGATTATCAAATAATTGGAAATGAAAAATTGCATTTTTCTGATTTTGAAGTTGCGTTAAAAATAATAGATATTGAGTTAAAGAAATATAATTGATATAATGTTTATAGAATAACTAGGGAATAAAGAAAGGTAGGTATTATGTCTAAGTGGGATAAAGAATATTTAAAGCTATGTGAGAAAATATTAAAAGAAGGAAAAGAAGTAGAAAACAGAACTGGAATAAATACCATTAAAATTCCCTCTTATCACTTTCATTTTGATTTGGAAGAAGAATTTCCAGTACTTACTACTAAACAACTATTTTTTAGGCAGGCCATTCTTGAGATGCTATGGATTTATCAGGCTCAAAGTAATGATGTAAGATGGCTTAAAGAAAGAAATGTTCATATATGGGATGAATGGGAAATTGATGAAAACGGAATATGGAAAGCAACCCAAAAAGTTCCAGGTGAAGATGGTAAGTTAAAAAACGTTGTGGTTGAAAAGAATTTTGAAAAGGATTATGCCCATACGATTGGAACGGCATACGGATACATAGTAAAAAAATTTGGTTTAATAGATAGGTTAATAGACGCGATAAAAAATAATCCAAATGATAGAAGAATGGTTATGAGTTTATGGCAAGATGATTATCTAAATACCGCCGTGTTACCATCTTGTGTTTGGTCAAGTGAGTGGGACGTAACTGGTGGTAAATTAAATGCATTAGTCCACCAAAGAAGTTGTGATGTACCTCTTGGATTACCATTTAACGTAACGCAGTATGCAACCCTTCTTAACATGCTTGCGCTAACTAATAACCTAAAACCAGGTACGCTTGATTGGAGCATTAAGGATGCTCATATATATGTTAATCAAATAGATGGTATTAAAGAACAATTAAGAAGGATGAAAGAATTAGGTGATTACCCAGCGCCGGATTTATGGATAAATAAAGACGTTAAGAATTTTTATGATTACGATAATTCTAAAGATTGTAAAGATGTAAAAATATTGAATTATAAGCACCATGGAAAAATTAATTTTCCAATTGCTAAGTAGGTATAACATGAATAAATTAATTATTATTGCAGCGGTAGGAAAAAACAGTGAATTAGGACGTCGCAATGATTTAATTTGGCATATAAAAGAAGATTTAAATTTTTTTAAAAGCGTAACCATGAATCATCATATGTTAATGGGTAAAAACACCTATTTATCATTACCTAAATTACTTCCAGGAAGAACTCATATGGTTTTAACAACAAAAGGTGAAAATTCTTTTCCTAAAGAAGTTATTTGCATTCGTTCGTTAGCTGAGTTTAACCTTTTAAAAAAACAAATAGATGATGATATATACGTAATAGGCGGAGCATCTGTTTATAACGAAATGATTAAATACGCAGATTATATGCTCTTAACATTAATTGATGATGAGTGTTTGGATGCAGATGTATATTTTCCAAAATTTAATGATGAATTATACGAAAAAG
>CANRHO010000047.1 GCA_947630435.1 uncultured Bacilli bacterium | reverse complement strand
TATAATTGTGTTAGATTGATCTGATGATAAATCACTTAACGTAGATAGCGTTCTTAAATGCATAGCTCCTGGGGTTTTTGCCATTAATCCAGCAGCTTTTGATAAATTTAATGAAGCTTCTACTTCGCCTTTTGCCTTAGTTATCACTGCTTGTTTTTCTCTTTCTGCTTCAGCTACACGGGCTATTACTCTTTTCATTTCCTCTGGTAAAGAAACATCTTTAAGTTCTACGTTTTCTACTTTTATTCCCCACGGATCAGTAGCTTTATCGATTATTTTACAAATTTGTTCTGATATTTTATCCCTTTCACTTAATAATTCATCTAAAGATACTGAACCTACCGCGTTACGCATTGTTGTTTGGGCAAGTTGACCTACTGCAAAATAAAAGTTTTCAACTTCTAAAACTGCCTTAGATGCATCAAATACTTTATAATAAATAACAGCGTTTATTCTAACAGATACATTATCTTTTGTAATTGCATCTTGTTCAGGAACATCAACTGCTTTTGTTCTTATATCAACTTTTTTATAATTTTGAAAAATTGGTAAGACTAAGTTCCATCCTGGATTCATTATTTTGCTAAATTTACCAAGTGTGAATTTAATACCTCTTTCATACTGATTTATTTGTTTAATTGATACCAATAAAATAACTATTGCTATTACTATTATTAATATAATAACCATAATATTTATCCTCCTTTATTTATTGTTTATTTTCCTCATACTTAGATATAAATAGATCTTTTTCTTCATCACTTATTTCTTTTGGAATTTCTATTTTAGGTAACTTATCAATTGAAGATAAATTAAAATAATCTAAAAATTTATTGGTTGTTTTATAAAGCATTGGTCTACCTGGTAATTCGCTTCTACCAGCAACATCAACTAAACCTCTAAATAAAAGCTTTCTTACCATTTCCCTTGATGATACACCTCTTATTTCATCTATTTGTCCAACACTTATTGGTTGATTATACGCTATTATCGCAAGAGTTTCTAAAGCTGATTGTGATAAAGTTGATGAAATTGTCTTATCTACTAATAACTCATAATACTTTTTATGTTCTTCTTTTGTTGTTAATTTATATCTGTTTCCTAAATAAACTAACTTTACCCCTCTTTTTTCATCTTTTAAAACAGATTCATAGTTATCTAATAACTCTAATGCGTTTTCTTTTGAAATGTTTAAAATATTTTCAATATCTTCTAAAGTAAGCCCCTCTTCTCCAGTTACAAAAAGAAGACCTTCTAACACTCCTATTTTCATTTTACTCACCTTCTTTTAAAGAAATAACTATTTGTTTAAAATTATCATCTTGACTTAATATAACTTCATCTTTCTTTACCATTTCTAAAATAGATAAAAAACTTATAATTATTTCTTCTTTTGTTGAAACTTCGAATAATTCTTCAAAATTAATCTTCTTTTTTTGCTTTAATAACTTTCTTATTTTTAAAACTTTTTCCGTTACTGATAATTCCCTTTTAGTTATTTTAGTAGCAATTGGTTTATTAAGCTCCTTTTTTTTCAAAAGCTCATTAAATGCCTCTAATAAATCACTTATCCCAATACCATCGTTATTTTCTTCTTTTGTATAATAACTTAAATTTTCAGGCTCTTTAGTAAACACTAATTTTCTAGTTAATTCTAAATTCTTAAATTCGCTTGTGATATCTTTATATTGTTTATATGCTAATAACCTTTCTATTAAAACTTCTCTTGGGTCTTCTTCGTATTCATCTTCCTCTAGATTTTGTTTTTTAGGCAAAAGCATTTTAGACTTAATTTCTACAAGCTCTGAAGCCATTACTAAATATTCACTTGCAACAGATAAATTAAGATCTTGCATAGCATTTATATAATCTAGATACTGTTTTGTTACTTCTTCTATTTTAATATCATATACGTCTATATTATTCTCTTTAATTAAATGTAATAATAAATCTAACGGCCCATCAAAGTTTTCTATGGTAACCTTATATTGCATTTTTAGAACTACCTACTTTCTTTGCAATTTCTTTCATTTTATCAAGAACACTTAAAGCTTTATCAGTAAATTCCGACTTACCAGAATTTATAAGTTCTTCAAACCCATCCATTATTTCATTATAATAGTACAACTTATCTTCAAGGTATTCTCCACTATGTGTTGAAGATTTTTTATCATTGAAAAGTATAAATGAACTAATTTCTTCATGATATAAAAGCAAACCATGTATTTCTTCATATTTATCTATTTGATCCTCGTGAAATATTGATATAGAAACTACTTTATCATCAATATCTATCTCTGGAACATAATTATCAGAAATTTTATATCTTTTACCATTAAAATCTTGTTCTTCAATCAAAAGCTTAACACCCGGGCGTTCTTTTTCTTTTATTATCATGTTATCCACCTTGTCTCTTTAATAATTATAACATATTTAATCAATATTTAAAACATGTATGGTATAATTTAAATGGTGATTAAACATGAAAAAATTTAATATGTTAGATGAGGATTTTATATGTGAAAATTGTGGTAATAAGGTTAGTAAACTAGGTTATACCGCAAGAGATCATTGTCCTTTTTGCTTATATTCTAAACATGTTGATATAAATCCAGGTGATAGGTTAAATGATTGTAAAGGTTTACTTATACCCATTGAAATAGAAAAATTTAAAGATACGTTTAAAATAATATACAAATGTAAAAAATGCAAAAAAGTTCATAAAAACATAATGGCAAAAGATGATAATATGAATTTAATCATTGAGATATCAAAAAAGGATTGGTAACCAATCCTTATTTTTTATCATTAAGTTTTTTAGTATCGACGTTATTAATAGCCTCAAATCTTTTTGATATTTTGTCAGTTGTTATATGAATATCATTTGCATCTCGGCTTACCGCATCTATGCTTCTTGATAATTTATCCCATCTTTCTTTATATCTATTAAAATCTATAGAAAGTTTGTTTAGTTCCTCATGAATTACGTTAGTATATTTATCTTTTTCAATGTTTTTAATAACAAGTTCAATGGTAGTTAAAGTACTCATAAGTGTTGTTGGAGATGTTATCCATACTCTTTTTTTATAAGCATATTCAATAATATCAGTATGATAAGCATTAAGTTCTGCAAAAATAGCTTCCGCTGGTAAAAACATAATTGCCTGATCACTTGTTACACCTTTAATTATATATTTATTAGCAATTGCATCAATATGTTTTTTTACATCAATTTTGAATTGCTTTTCAGCATTTTGTCGTTCTACTATTCCCGATTTTTTATCTATCATTAGTCTGTAATTATCAAGTGGAAATTTAGAATCTATTGCTATTGTACCTAAAGGCTCTGGTGCAAACAAAACACAGTCTGCTATAACTCCAGAATCAAAAGTATATTGTAGTTTATAAACATTATCATTATTCTCTCCAAAAACACTTACTAATATATGTTTTAAATTAACTTCTCCAAAGATTCCCCTTGTTTTTTTATCTGTTAAAATTGACTGTAAAGATATTATATCCGTAGATAAACTATCTATCTTCTTTTGAGCCTCATCTATTTTAGATAATCTTTCTAAAACCGAAGAAAACGTTTTGTTTGTTTTTTCAAAATTAACATCTAATCTTTCATTAACATGATCATTTATCATATTAAGTTTTCTTTCTATTCTATCATTTAGTTTCTCAAAATCAGTATTTAAATTAGTATTAACACCAGATTTAAACTCTCCTAATTCTTTTATAACGCTAGCCTCAAGCTTTCCTAATCTTTCGGTTATATTACCTTCGTTTATATTTTTGGATATTGAAAAAATAACTAATATAACAACTAATATTAATAATCCTATTATTATATACTCCATTTTTACCTCCATATTATATAATAATTATACAACATAAATAAAATTATTAATAGTTAATTATAATTTTTTATTTCATCATAATGATTTAATTCACCATGATTTTTAAAGTCCATAAAATATTAAAAAAAGATAGTTACTCATTTTTTAAACTATCTATTCCACCAATTACACTATGGCAATGATATCCTAATGCATTTAAAATTTTTGTGCATGATAAGCTAACTTCTCCGGTATTGCAAATTATATAAAAATCATCTTTTTTATTTAAATATTTTTCTGGATTTTTTAATAATTTTATTTTTGGTACATTTATACTTCCCTTTATACTATATTTATCAAATTCTAAAGATGTTCTTATATCTATTAACTTATTTTTATCCTTTATAGATTCATACTCAACTTGCATATTATCACCATTGTAATATATGAAAAAAGCACTTATGATAAAAGTGCTTTTTACTCAAAAAAGTCATCAAATAAATCATCATCAGCATTAGAGTCATCTTTTTTATTCATTATTTTTTCTATTTCTTTTTCGTTTTTATAAATATCGTTAGATTCACTAAGTTCATTTTCATTTGAAGAATTTATTTTTTCTGATGAAGAATCTTCATTTGTAGGTTCATTTTCTAATTTATCTATAACGTCTATTGGTTCATCAAAAGATAAATCTTCAACCATTTCATCTAGTAAATCATTTTCGGAATTATTCTTATCAAGAGATGATTTATCACTATCACTACTATCAAATGAAGTGAAATCTATTTTTGCACTAGGCATTATCACACTTGAAGATAAAGAAGGTACATCATCTTTTGTATTTTCTTCAACCATTTTTTGCTCAGATGCCTTAAGTTCGTTTTCTTCAGCCTCTTTTTCTTTCTTTTCTTCAGCTTCTAATTCCGCTATTCTAGCATCAATTTTCTTCATCATTTCATCTATGTTAAGATCATCAGCTGCTGATGGAATAGAACTTGTTTCAAAAGGATTAGAATTCATAGATAGCGGTGTAGGACTCGAAGTAGTTGCTCCATAGGCTGCTAAAGGATTATTATTTTGCGCTGGGGTACCAAAAGGATTTGGATTACTTCCACCAAACGGATTAGGTGCCATTCCACCATCAAAAGGATTGGCTCCAAACGGATTATTACCTACTCCACCAAATAAATCATTTCTCTTTTCATCTTTCTTTTTCTTAACAAACTCTCTTATGTCAAATAACTTAATAGACTGTTGTTCATGTGAAGGTAAAGTTGCTTTAGGAACGTTACAGTTATTTTTTCCATTACCAAAATCAGTATCCCAAAACGGTAAGAATTTGGTTCTAAGAGGAGGAAGTCTATGTTTCAACAGTAAAACTTCATTATTTTTAAATCTTTGTAATTCTGTAACTGTTATAAGCGGTCTAGTTTCTTCTTTTTTATCTTTACCAACTTTAACTATTTTATCACCACAAAGTTTACTTATTTCTTCCAAAGCAGATAACTCACCCGTTAATAAGTAAAGAATGTTACCACAGTTACCACGAATAGTTTCAGCATCTTCATTACCATAAACCTGCTTTAGTTGTGCAAAGTTTTGAATAATCATAGTCATTCTAATCTGTCTTGAACGAGCCGCAGTTATCATCGTAGTAATATCCTTAAACTTTGGCATATTAGCAAACTCATCTAATAAAAAGTTTGTTCTTATAGGCAACTTTCCTCCATGCCTTTGAGCAACCGCAATTAATGATTCATAACATTGTTTTACGAATATAGTTGCTAAAGCATGATATGTAGTTTTTTCATCTTGAATAATCATAAATATAGCAGTTTTTCGCTCACCAATTTTTTCCATGTCAAAATCACTACGTGATAACATTTCAGATAAGTTTTGTGTTACTGCAAACACCTTAATCTTTTGTTTTAAAACTGATAAAATAGAGTTTTTAGTATCTTGTGGTGCATTTACCGTACCCAATGCATTTATTGCCGCTGGACTAGCTGGATCCTTAAATTTAAAATATTCTTTCATATAAGTTGATGCACCAATTTTCTCTTCTCCAACGGTCATCATTAAGTTAACTGTTGAAATACTTATTTCATCTTCTTTAGCATCTTCAAACATTCCAAGTGATAAACCAGTTAAATAATCTGCCGCTGCATTGGTCCAGAAAGGATCATCTGACTTTTCATCAGTTGCAATGTTAATAGCCATGTCATTTAAAAGTTCGTTTGCCTTATCCTGATTACCTTCTTTATAATATTTATATGGTAACGTATAAGGATTCCAACAACTACCATTTTTTGGATC